>NZ_JBHXTC010000013.1:1477-60127 GCF_042677605.1 Streptomyces sp. NPDC127106
GGAACGCGCCCACACCCCCGCGGTAAGTGGGTTGGGGGCACCCGCCACCGCGCCCCCCCCGCCCCGCCGCGCGCGGGGGGGGGGGCGCGCCCCCCCCCCCCCCGTCCCGTTTGGCCGCGATGGCGGCCAGGACCTCGCCGGCGGTCACGGCGGGGCGGGCGGCGGGGCCGCCCGGGTGGGCGGATCCGGCTGTGGGGGCTGGTGTCTGGACTGTCGTCACGGTGTCTCCGTCTTCCGGGGTCGAAAAGGGGCGGGTGGTTCAGCGGCGGGGGGTGGAGGGGCGGGGCGCAGAGGGCAGCAGCTCGACGGTGCGGTCGAGGAGCCGGCGCACGGTCCCGGCGTCGAAGACCGCCGGGTCGAACTGCGCGTGCAGCACCGGCTCGGGGCCCGGTTCGCCGCGCTCGACGACCAGGTGCACGGCGAGCATGTCCGACGCCCGGCCGGGCCTGGTCGCGCCCTCGGGGTACAGCGGGAACGGCGTCACCGCGGTGCGCGGCAGGTCGAGCCCGGCGAACAGGCCCGCGTCCTCGACGCCGAAGTAGAGGAACGCGGTGGCGCGCTCCGCCAGGCCCCGACCGCCGAGCCACCGGGCGTGCAGGGGCCGCAGCGGCACCCCCCGCTCCACGGCGTCCATGGTCACCTCGCCGACCTGGGCGATGCGCCGCGCGGGCGGGGCGGCGTCCAGGTCGACGAACAGCGGGATCCCGTGCGAGAACAGGCCCAGCGTCGCGGCCGTGCCGGGCAGCACCCGGCCGTGGGTCTCGGTGACCAGCCCGACGCGGGAGCGCCCGGAGAGCTCGCCCTGGGCCTCCAGCAGGGCCGCGGCCGTCACGGCGAACACCGTGGCCCGCTCCCGGGCCGCATGCTCCCGCAGCGCCCGCCAGGCGGCCGCGTCGAGCTGCCGCTCCACGGCCACGGGTTCCTGCCCCTGGCCCAGGACCGCCTCCTGCCCGGCGGTGGACAGGCCGCTGTCCGGCGGATAGCCGCCCCAGCCGGCGAAGCGCTCCTCCCAGAAGGCGGTACGGGACCTGCCCTCCGCGGAGTCGGCCAGGCGCCGCTGGAGCCGGCTGAACTCCCCGTACGAGGGGGCCGGCGCGGCCAGCGCGGCCGGTCCCCGGCTGTAGCCGCGGCGCAGGTCCGCGACGAACCGCCGCAGCGACAGCCCGTCCCAGACCATGTGGTCCACGGCCATGCCGAGGAACACCGTGTCCCGGCCCCGGTGCAGCAGCACGAAACGGTGCAGCGCCTCGGCATCGGGGGCGAACGGATCCTGCAGCCGGGCGCGGAGCCGCGCCCGCACGGTCCCCTCGTCGGTGTCCCGGTCCACCTCGGACTCCTCTATGACGACCGGGGCCTGCGCCGGCGGCGCGACCCGGGCGGTCAGCGGATCGGCGCCGGCCCGCGGGAAGGACATGCGCAGCGCGTCGTGCCGGCCGACCACCATCCGCAGCGCCTCGACGAGTGCCTCCGGGTGCACCCCGTCCAGCCGCCAGCACGCGGCCGTCGGACCGGTGGGGCCGTAGCGGCTCAGCGAGCGCAGCCGGGACTCCTGCTGGAGCGAGGTGGGCACGGTGGACTCGGACACGTCGGTTCCCTCGGGGAGATGGCTCACGGGCGGTGGTCAGGGCAGCAGGGAGGCCAGCAGCCGCAGATTGGTCCGCAGCTGTGCGGTGGGCACGGACAGGTTCATCCGCAGCCCGTGGAGGTCCGGGTACAGGGCCTGCCAGGCGGCGCCGTCGCCGCCGAACAGGCGGTTGGGGTTGAGCTTGAGCCCGGCCCTGCCGGCGCTGCGGACCCAGGAGGTGAAGTCCGCCGCGGAGTCGAAGGGCGCCGACAGCCAGCGGAAGGCGGAGTAGCCCGCGGCGACCTGCTCCACGGAGCCGTCGGCGAAGAGCACCGGGGACCGGTCGACGAGTTCGAGGTTGCGCAGGAAGCCGTCGCGCATCGACTTCATCCGGCGCCGGAAGTCCAACACCGCCAGATCGTCCGGGAAGGGCACCCCGGCCGCCGTGAACTCCGCCGCCAGTTCGCAGCTGAGCGCCAGTACGTCGGCCGGGGCGCTCAGGCTGATCAGCAGCAGCGCCAGGTGGAGGGCGGCGACCGAGCCGAGCGCCGCGTGCACGGCGTAGCCGCGCTCGAAGCGGTCGGCGCGCGCGTACGCCTGCAGCCCGGCGTTCTTGCTGATCAGCACGCCGCAGCGGATGCCCGGCAGGGAGAGGTCCTTGGACGGTGTCATCGCCAGCGCAGTCCCCGTCAGATCCCCGCAGCGGTGGCGCAGTTCGGCGCGGAACCGGTCGGGGTCCTGGAAGGTCGGCAGGGCGAAGACGTGGTCCACCAGGCGCAGCGCGGGCACCCCCAGGCCCTCCGGGACGGCGGCCCAGCTGCCGCTGACGCCGTTGGGCGCGATGTCGACGAGCAGGGACGATCGTGCGTCGGGCACGGCCGGATGGACCTGTCCGCGGTGGTTGTAGTGCGCCGCCGCGGGTGCGCCGTGCCGTGCGGCGGACTGTTCGAAGGCGTAGTAGACGGGCAGGGGCAGGAGCGGGCGGGCGCCCTGGCGGGCGGCGAATCCCGTGACCACGCTGATGACCTCCGTCGTGCCGTTGAACAGGCAGACGTCGTCGGCGTCCAGTCCGGGCACATCGAGGTAGCGGCTCACCAGCCGGGCGATCAGCCCTCGTTCGACCGCGTCCTGCTCGCCGTCGTACTCGGTGACGCGCTCGGCCAGCAGCGCCTCGTACAGCCGCCCCAGCACCGCCCGGACGGCGGGGGAGACGGGCCACTTGTTGACCCCGTAGCCGATCTGCCGTGCGTCGGGGCGGGCTCCGTCCCGGATCTCGCGGTAGTAGCGCACGCAGGGCGCGTCGGTGAAACCGGCGGCGTTGGGGGCGGCGGCAGATCCGGTGACGGTCACCGCGCCTGCCTCCCGTCCGCCGCGGGACGGCCGGCTCCGGGGGCGGGGCCCGGGTCCGCAGCCGGCGGCAGCAGCTCCTCGACCGGCGCCGGCAGGTCGTGGAGGACCCTGTGCATGCTCGTCACGTACGCACCGGCGCCGCGCAGCACGACCAGGTCCTCGGGCTCGATCCGGTCGGTGGCGGCCCCGGTGAACCACAGGTCCTTCTCGTAGCAGGTGGGACCGGCCACGTCCGTCGTCCACCGCTGCGCACGGGAGGGCCCGAGCGGTACGAGGGAGAAGCGCGACCAGCCGGCGAGGTTCCACGCGGACGCGTCCACGGTCACGCTCTGGCGTCCCCCCGCGCGGTACACGGACCGCACACGGGTCACCAGGTAGCCGTGGCTGGTGACGATCTGCGCGCCCGGCTCTGCGAGGACGCCCAGCGGTCTGCCGGCCGAGGCCAGGCCCTCCGCGAGGCAGGCGAAGACCGCGGGCACCTCGTCCGGGTTGTGGTGGAACAGCCGGATCATCCCGCCGCCGATGTTGACCTCCGTGACGTCGGGCAGGTCCCGGGCCGCTTCCGCCAGGACCCGCCCGAGCGGTCGTACGTCGGCGACGCCCCCGACGTCCCGTACGTGGGCGTGCAGCCGCACCGGGCGCAGCGCGCGCTCACGCAGCACCTCCAGCACGGCGCCCCGTTCGGCGGGATCGTTCCAGCGCAGCCCGAACCGGCTCCACGGGATGCCGCGGGCCGTCGACTCCGCGGGGATCGGCACCGCGACCCGCAGGCCCACCTCGCTGCCGCGCGGCACCGCCGCCAACTGCTCGACGCCGTCGATGTCCAGGTGCGTGCCGTGCGCGTGCAGCTGCGCCAGCTCCTCCGGCCCCAGCCCGGGGCCCGTGGCCCAGCGCGGCCCCAGGCCGGCCTCCCGGGCCGCCCGGTCCTCCCCGACGCCGGCCACCGCCGCGCCGAGGCCGCGGCCGGCCAGATGCCCCAGGAGTGCGGGGGCGCGGTTGGCCTTCACGCTGAACAGCAGCCGGGTGCGAGGCGCGTCCAGCAGCCCCAGGGCCCGGCGGAACGCGGCGATCTCGGCGTCGATGCCGTCGGTGTCGTACAGGACGGCCGGTGTGCGGGTGACCCTTCCCAGGGCGCGGCGGAGGCGCGCGGCCGGAGCGGGGAGCTCCGTGCCGATCCGGCGGTCCGTCGTCGCGGGGTTCGTGTACGTGCTCATCCCAGTCCCATGGCGTTCGCGATGATGACTTTCTGGATCTCGGAGGTCCCCTCGACGATCCGCAGGACCCGCACGTGCCGGTACAGGTACTCCAGGGGGTGCTCCTTGACCCAGGCCGTGCCGCCGTGGACCTGGAACATCCGGTCCACCACGGTGCACGCCGCGTCCGCGGCGGCGAGCTTGGCGAGCGCTGCCGCCTCCATGGCGTCGCGCCCCTCGTCCAGCTCCTGGGCAGCGGCGTAGGTCAGCAGCCGCGCCGACTCCAGGGCGACCCGGGAGGCGACGAGGTGCTCCTGGACGTGCTGGTGCTGGGCGATCCGGCGTCCCAGGCTCATCCGCTCGCGGGCGAAGCCGAGCCCCAGGGCCAGCGCACGGGCCGCGATGCCGTTGGCGCAGGCGGCGACCAGCAGCCGCCCCCGCGCGAGTGCCTCCTGGCCGATCCGGGTGCCCTTGTCCAGCGCGGCCCGGCCGCCCAGCAGGGCGTCCTCGCCGGCGGCCACGCCGTCCAGCAGCACCTCGTGGACGGGCTCCCCCTCCAGGCCCGCGTACCGCTGGCCGACGGTGAGGCCGGGCGTGCCGCGTTCGAGGACGAACACCGCGGGCGCCCAGCTGCCGTCGGGCCTCTCCGTACGGGCGTACACCAGCGTGAAGTCGGCTTTCGCCGCGTTCGAGACGAACGTCTTGCGTCCCGTGAGCCGCCAGCCGTCGCCGTCGCGCACCGCCCGGGTGGCCAGGTCGAAGGCGTCCGAGCCGCTGTCCGGCTCGGTCATGGCCAGGCAGCGCACGGCGGTGCCCTCCACCAGCGGCCGCAGGTAGCGCTCGCGCTGCTCCGGCGTGGCCGCCAGCAGCAGCGCGCTCGGCCCCTCGGGGCCGCACAGCGCGGCCGGAGCGAGGGCGCAGCCGGACTCCTCCGCGTACTCGTACAGCAGGACCTTCGCGGCGAACGGCATGCCTTGCCCGCCCGCCTCCTGCGGGTAGTCCCCCGCGTAGAAGCCGAGCCGGGCCGAGCGGCGCCTCACCTGGGAACGGATGTCCTGCGGGATCCGCTCGGGGTCGTCGCCGCACGTCTCGGCGGCTAGCGGAACCAGTTCGCGGGTGACGAAGGTCCGGAAGCTGTCCAGGAGCGGGGCGTGCTCCCGCGTGTAGCGGGAAACCAGGGGCCGGGGGCCGCCGTTCATCGGGTCTCTCCGTCCAGGAAACGGGCCAGTGCGCGGGGGGTGGGGTGGCCGAAGACGTCGCGGACGCTCACGGGCCTGTGCAGCCGCTCGTGCACGGAGGCGACGATCTCCACGGCGTCGAGCGAGGTGCCCCCGAGGTCGAACAGGTCGGCGTCCGGACCGAGTCCGTCGGCGTCGAGTACGTCCTCCCAGACCCGGACCAGGCTGTCGAGGACCGCGCCGGAGACCTCCGGGGAGCCGTCGGGCGCCGACTCCCCGCCCCGTGCGGCGGACGCGGCCAGCGCCACCTTGTCGATCTTGCCGGCGGGGGTGACCGGGAACCGGTCCACCGTGTGGATCCCGGCCGGGACCATGTACGCGGGCAGGGACGCGGCCAGCGCGGCGCGCAGCCCCGCCGGGTCGGCGCAGTCCTGCCCGTCGGTCCACTGCACGTGTGCCACCAGCCGGTCGGTGCGGCCGGCGCCGTCCGCCACGGCCAGCACCGCGGCCCGGCGGACCGCCGGATGGGCGGCGACGGCCCGTTCGACCTCGCCGACCTCCACCCGCCTGCCCAGGAGCTGCACCTGGTCGTCGAGCCGGTGCAGGTACTCCAGCTCGCCGTCCGGCCGTTCCCGCACGACGTCCCCGGTGCGGAACCACCGCTGCCCGTCACGCTCGACGAACCGCCGGGCGGTGCGCTCCTCGTCGTCGAGGTAGCCGATCGCCAGCGTCGGCCCGGCGATGTACAGCTCACCGGGCGTCCCCGCGGCCACCGGCCCGCCCGCGGCATCCCGGACCGCGGTCCGCGCGTGCGGCAGCGGCCGCCCGATCGGCGGCAGCCCGCTGCGGTCCGCCGCCGCCGACACCTCGCTCAGGGTGGCGGCCACGACGGTCTCCGTCGGACCGTACTCGTTGAACACCCGGTACGGCGCGCCGGCAGGCGGGTAGGCGGCCAGCCGCTCACCGCCGGTGCGCAGCAGCCGTACGGCGCCGAGGTCGACGGCCGGCCGGGCCCGGAAGAACGCCTCCAGCAGCAGGGGCGGGACGAAGGCCGTGGTGATCCGTGAGCCGCGCAGCCAGGCGGCCAGCCGGGACGGGGAGCCGCGCTCCTCCTCGGGCGCGACGACCACGGTGGCGCCTGCGTACAGGAACGGCCAGATCTCCTCGATCGTCACGTCGAAACCGGGCGAACCCAGCTGCCCGGCCCGGTCGTCCGGGCCGACGCCGGCCAGTTCGGCGTAGCCGGTGACGTACCGGTCCATCGCCGCGCGGCCGATCAGCACACCGGCCGGGAAGCCGGTGGACCCGGAGGTGAACAGGCAGTACGCGACGTCCTGCGGCCCCGCGGCCGCTGCGGCACGCCGCTCGCCGGGGCCGGGATCCCCGGACGCCAGGGCGGCGGGGGACACGGCCGGCGGGCCGGACACGGCCGGCGGGCCGGACACGGCCGGCGGGGCGCCCTCCTCGCTGATGACGAGGTCGGGCGCCGCAGCCTTGAGGAGCAGCCGGATCCGCTCCTCGGGCTGGGCCGGGTCGACGGGCACGAAGCAGGCCCCGGCCTTGAGCACGGCCAGTTGGGTCACCACCAGTCCGGTCGAGCGCGGCAGGACGATCCCGACCCGGCCGCCCGGGCCGATGCCGAGGCCACGCAGCCGCGCCGCGGCCCGGTCACTGAGCCGGGCGAGTTCGCCGTAGTCCAGCCGCTCGCCCCCGGGCCCCTCAAGGGCCGGTGCACCGGGTGTGCGCCGCGCCCACTCGGCCACGGCCTCCAGCAGCCTCATCTGAGTCCCCCACCTTTCTCGATCACGGTTCGACGCTCCGGGCCCGCTCAGGCCACCGACTCGGCGGCGTGCAGCAGCCCCTCGGCCAGTTCCCCGACGCCCTCCGCGTCGATGACCAGCGGGGGTATCGCCATCACGGAGGCACCCTGGCCCCGCAGCAGCACTCCCCGGTCACGGGCCGCGTCCAGCAGCCGCCCGGCCCGGTCGGGCCCGTCCGTCTCGACGGTGACGACGAGCCCCAGCCCGCGCACGTCGACCACACCCGGCCGGCCGGCGAGGGGGGCCAGCGCGTCGAGCAGCTGCCTGCCCCGCTCCGCCGCGTTGGCGACCAGGTTCCGCCGCCCGATCTCGTCGAGGACGGCCAGCGCGACGGCGCAGGCGACGGCGTGTCCGCTGGTGGTGTGGGCGTAGCGCAGCCCGCCGATCACCGGCTCGTCGCGGAACGTCTGGTACACCCGGTCGGTGGTGGTGACGGCGGCGAGCGGCACGTAGCCGCCGCTGATGCCCTTGCTGGTCATCACGACGTCCGGGGTGATGCCGTCGTGGTCGAAGCCGTACATCAGGCCCGTACGGCCGATGCCGCAGAAGACCTCGTCGAGGACGAGCAGCGCACCGCTGGCGTCGCACAGCTTGCGCAACCCCGACAGGAAGCCCGGCGGCAGCACGACGCCGCCGCCGACGTTGAGGAACGGCTCGACGATGACGGCGGCCACGTCATCGCCCTCCATCGCCTCCTCGAACCGGGCCAGCAGCACCGGCGCCGCCGCCGGGTCGCGCACGTCGCGCGGGGCGAGGGGGAGTTCGACCCGGGTCACCGGGAAGGGCGCGGTGAAGTGGTGCTCCATGCGTCCGAGTCCGGACAGGTGCTGGCCGACCAGGGTCGCGCCGTGGTAGCCGGCGGCGAAGCTGATCACCCGGGACCGCGGCGTGCCCACGTTGCGCCAGTACTGGAAGGCCAGGTTCAGCGACGCCTCGGCCGACTCCGAGCCGCTGTTCATGAACAGCGTCCGGTCGAGCCCCTGCGGCAGGATGCCCGCGAGCCGCTCGGCCAGCCGGCCGGCCGGCTCGTGGCTGCCCACGGTCAGGTCGAAGTGCGGCAGCCGGGACATCTGGGCGTGCGCCGCCGCCAGCACGGCCGGATCGCCGTACCCCAGACTGCCGTTGAGCGAGGACGCGATGGCGTCCAGGTAGCTGCGGCCGGAGCTGTCGCGGACCCGGTACCCGTCCCCTTCCGTGACCAGCAGCAGCTCCGCCGCCGGGTCGCTCTGGGCGGCCACCGGGGTCCACGGGTGCCACAGGTGCGCGCGGTCCCGGGCCGCGGCGTCGCGGTGCGCGCCGCCGGCTCCGAGGGGGTGGACGGGGCTCACGCCGATGTTGTTCTCAACCACGAGAGGAATCCTCGAATCGTCGTCTGGTAGCGGAAGGCGGGGTGCGGCCCCCGGGGTGCGGACCCCTCGGCCGGATCGTCGAGGTGGCGCAGCAGGACGGCGGCCAGCTCCTCGGCCGTGGTCCCCGCGAGAACGGTCCCGAGCCCGTCCCTGCGCACCTCGTTCGCGGTGCCGCCGAAGCCGTCGACCACCATGGGCACGCCGTACAGCCGGCTGTCGCGGATCCGCAGCCGTACGCACGTCTGGTTCTCGGCTCCCGGCCTCGCGACGCACACGTACGCGCGCGCCCCCTTCAACGCGGCGTCCCGGCGGTCGTGCGGCAGGGGCTCGTCCACGAGCCGGACCAGGTCCGCCACCCCCCGCGCCCGGATCCGGTCCGCGAGCGCGGCGATCAGCGCCGCGTTGTCCGGTTCCGGCCGCGCGTAGAGGAAGGCGGCCCGGGCTTCGCGGCCGAACCGGTCACGGCACACCGCCACGGCATCGACCAGGACGGCCGGGTCGTAGAAGGACCAGATGCCGCCGGTCCACAGGAAGTCGGCGACCGGCGCGGGCACCGTCGCAGCGGCGGCCCGGGCACTGCCGTCGCCGTAGCCGATCGGCACGAGCGACACCAGGTGCTCCAGGGTCCGGGAGGCCCGGACGTCGCCCGGCGACAGCCTGCCGACCAGGCACAGGTTCGACACCAGGGTCGCCCGCTCCACCTCCGAGCGGCACAGGAAGTGGTGCGAGACCTGGAGCTGGCGCCGGTAGTCGTCGACCAGCGGCCGGTACGCGGCCGCCGGATCGGCCCGGGCGAGCAGGGACGGGTACTCCATGTGCTCGATCGGTGCGACGTTCTCGGTGACCACGAGCACCCGGGCGGCTGCGGCCTCCTCCAGCCGCGCCCGGTCCGCCATGTCGAAGAACAGCACGGCGTCCGTGTCCGCCAGCAGCCGCGGCCACTGCCCCGCGTCGTCGACGTACACCGCGCCGCCCATGGCGACGGGCGTGCCGCCGGCGCGCCCCAGGACCCGTACGTCGCACTCCGCGGCCAGGGCCTCGGCGAGTTCCGCGATGCGCAGCCCGATGCCGCCCACCGCGTCCGCCGCGAGCGGGTACGGCCCGGCGTCGAGCAGCACCCGGGGCCGGTGCCCGGTGCGGGTGCGGCTCATGACCAGGCCCCCGGCGAGGTCCCGTTGCCGAAGTCCTCGACCCACACGACCGCCGCCCCGGCCAGCGGCCCCGGGCCGGTCCGGTCGAGCAGCGCGGGCAGCAGGTGGCGCCGCTCCGGGGTGACCGCCACCGCGGCCCACGCCGCGTTGAACCCCTCGGGGTCGGCCGGCTTCTCGGCGGCGCGGACGACCCGGGGCCCGTCCGGCCCCTCCTCCACCCGCAGCGCCCCCTCGTCCCGGAGCAGCACCGGGTCGTCGAGCGGAGCCGCGACCACGGCCCAGTCGTGGCGCTCCAACCGGGCGAGCAGCTCGCCCGCGCTGCCCGGTGCCGTCGGCCCGCGCAGCACCTGGTCCGCCAGTACGAGCAGGGTCGGGCCGGCGCACAACGGCAGGGCGGCGCGGATGGCGTCGGCCAGCCGGCCGGAGTCCTCCTGCTGGTAGACGAAGACCAGCTCCAACCGGGACCGGTAGCGGTGCAGGTGGCGCACCGTCGCCGTCTTGTGCGGGCCGATGACGACCACCACCCGCACGGCCGTACCCCGGTCGGCGAGGGCGAGCACCGGCTCCAGACTCCGGTCGATGACGGCCGTACCGGGCTCCAGGCAGTGGAGCTCCTTGGGGTACGCGGCCCCGAAGCGGGTGCCGTGGCCCGCACACGGCAGGATCACGCTCACCGCGGGGCCCGGGGGAGCGGTCTCAACCACGGAACACGCCCTCCTCACCAGCGGAGCCGGGGAAACCGGCGCCCTCGGAGCGGGAGGTGAAGAAGTACGGCTCCGCCAGCCCGCCCGGCAGGCCCTGGAACAGCTCGGCCGCCTTGGTCGTCTCCTCCGCCCGCACCAGGGCGAAGACCTCGGCGAGCGCCTCCATGGTCCGCTCCGTGCCGCCCGTCAGCGTCACCTCGCTGACCCCCAGCCGCAGGGCCGGCTCCGCGATGCCGGGCAGTTCGGTCTGCACGTTCACCCGGATGCCGAGGGCGGCCAGCCGGGCCGAGAACGTGCCGGCGGACTCGCCGGGCGCCATCCTCACCCACACCTGGTGGGTGTCGGTGAGGTGCGGGCCGCCGGGCACCACGTCGAACCCGCGGTCGCGCAGGGCCGCGGCGAACGTCCGTGCGTTCACCAGGACCTGACGGGCGTACGCGGCCCCGAAGTGCTCGAACTCGGCCGCGGCGAGGCCCAGGGCGAGGGTCTCCGCGAAGTGGTGGCTGCTGATCGTGTAGAACTGGGCCTCCCGCATCCGCCGGGCCAGCGCCTCGTCCCGGGTGAACAGCACGCCCTTCTGCGGTCCGGGGAACGTCTTGTGGGTGGAGCCGCCCATGGTGTCGGCGCCCAGGTCCAGCGGATTGGCGTGGACACCGCCCAGCACCAGGCCGAGGGTGTGGCTGCAGTCCACGTGCAGCACGGTCTCCGGGCTGGTCTCCCGGATGACCTCGGCCACCTGCGCCACGTCCGGCTCGCGCAGACAGTTCTGCAGATCGAGGTAGACCAGCGGCACACGACCGGACCCCAGTGCCCGACGCAGGGCGTCGGCCTCCACCCGCCCCTCCGTGAACGGCACCTCCAGCGCCCGGCGTCCCAGCATCCGGATCTGCCGCGCGGTGGCGTAGTGGCCGCCGGTCGCCGCGTCGACGCACACCACCCCGTCCCCCGCGTCACCGCCGAGGCCGAGGAGCACGACGAGCATGGCGCTCATCCCGGACACCGGGCGCACGTTCACGTACTCGGCCCGGCCCAGCCTGCGCAGCGCGGGCAGCGCCAGCTCGGCCTCCAGCCGGCCGACCCCCTCACCGCCCCGGAACTGCCAGAACTCAGGGTCGAGGGCGTCGTTGAAGAAGTACCGGTTGTAGAAGTCGGTGCGCAGCGGCGTACTGGCCAGCGGCGAGACCCGGTTCTCGCTGGGCACCAGGTTGACCACGGCTTCGTTGACGCGCTGCTCCTTCTCGATCTCGCCGATCAGGGCCGTCAGTTCCGCCCTGCTGACGCCGGGCGCCGCGGGGTGGGCGGCGGTGCCGTGCGGGGAGGTCATCGAGGCGTCTCCAGGTACAGGGTGCGGATGAGGTGGCGGGGCGCCGCGGGATCGTCCCGGTAGGCCTCGCGGCCGTGCGAGACCACGTCGTTGCGGAAGACGAGGACCTGCCGCGCCTCCAGCCGCAGTGCGACGCTGTAGCGCTTGTCCTCGCCGGCCGCCCGCAGGAAGGCCAGGGCGCGCTCCAGGTCGGCGGACCGGCCGTCCGGAGCCCTCCACTCGACCGTGTCCCCCTCGGCGTACCGGGTGATCAGCAGGCCGTCCTCCCGGTACGCGAAGGCCGGGCCGACGTGGTCGGCGTCGACGTTCGGCAGGGTGGAGCGCCGGCGCAGCACACCCGGGTCGAGAAGGGGCCCGGCCGCCTGCGGATCCCGGCGGCGCAGCTCCTCGAACGCGGCGGTGGAGTTGAACAGGACGGTGCGGCCGCCCGACAGCGCGGGGCGGACGCAGTAGAGGACGGTGGTGCGGACGGTGCCGATCGGTTCCAGCAGCCCGTCCACGTGCATGCTCTGGCCGGCCGTGGTGCCGAAGGCGGGGTGGTCGCTGCTGGCCTGGCTGCGTACGTCCGTGTACGCGGCGCCGTGCTCCTTGGTGTCCTCCCGCTGGTAGAGGGAGGCGATGTACGGCTGCCCCAGGCCGAGCGTCGCGGCCAGCCGCTCGACGGCGGTGTGGGGTTCCACGTCGTCGGGCATCGCGGCGACCGCGAAGCCGTGGTCGTCGAGCCGCTGCTTGAGCTGCTCGGTCTCCTGCCGTCCGTAGCGGTACGTCAGGGCGGTGCTGAGTTCGGGGCTCCGGTAGTCGGCTCGGACCACCTGCATGGCGAGATCCTTTCTGTCGGGCCTCGGGTCAGCCGCGCGTGCCGCCGGCCGGACCCTGGGAAGACGTGGCGGAGAAGTCACCGGTGAGGGAGGCGAGGGAGACCTGCTTCCGGCGCCCTCCCCAGGCCTCGACCACGGGATCGGGGCCGATGGCCTCCATGGCCTCGCGGATGAGCGACATCGACTGCTCGGCGCGGGCACGCGGGTCGAGCAGGTGGGGGTCGAGGCGCTTCCAGCTCTGCACGGTGTCGAGTGCCGGGACCAGCGACTGGAGCACGAGGGTCGGCATGATCTCGTACGCCGCGAAGGTCAGGTGGACCGACAGCCCGTCGGACCCCTCGGCCTCGTGCGGGAAGGCCGGCGGGAAGTAGATGACGTCCCCCGGCTCCAGGACGGTGTCGAGCAGCAGCTCGGTCTTCAGGTCCTCGGCCGTCATGTCCGGGTGGGGGGCGGCGGGCGGGGCGTAGATGCGCCACCGCTTGCTGCCCGCGGTCTGGAGGATGAAGTTGTGGGAGTCGTCCCAGTGCCGCCCGACGGCCTGGGTGCCGGCCGGCGTGACGAACGCGTTCGCCACGACCTTCGCGACGGGCAGCGGGTGCCAGGAGTCGAGGTACCGGCCGAACGCCGGGTGCCAGTCCTCCAGATGGTTGAGGTAGAGCGAGGCGCCGCCGGCGAGGGCGGCCACGGCCTTCTCCCCGTCGAGGTAGCCCTCCTGCTGGTAGCTGAAGACGCGGCGGTTCGAGCAGTACTTCTCGACGGGGAGGCGCGCGCGGTCCTTGCTCATGAAGACGTACGGGAAGCGCAGGACGTTGTAGCGGAGCACCTCCTCCAGGGCGGGGACGTCCAGGAGTCCCACGGCCTTCGAGTCGCTGCGGCCGTGGACGATCTCCTTGCCCCAGGAGCCGGCGAGGAAGTCCGCCAGCGCGAGGCCGCGGGGCAGCAGATCGCTCGGTGCGGGGTCGTGCAGGGCAGGGGCGGTCATGGGATGCGGGTCCTCACTGCGGGTGTCGGTTGGGGTGGCACGGCCGGCTCAACGGGAGCCGGGACAGCGGCCCGGCTCAACGGGAGCCGGGGCGGCCCTCGGCCCGCGCCGCGCCGTACTCGTCGGCCACGGCGGCCGTGAACGCGTCCAGGGTCGGGTTCTTCAGCAGGGTGCCCATGCGCAGTGCCACGCCGAGCCGGGCTCGGAGCCTGGTGATGAGCGCGGCGACGAGCAGGGAGTTCCCGCCCAGCGAGAAGAAGTTGTCCTCGGGTGCGCAGTCGGTCAGCTCCAGGGACGCCAGCCAGCTCTCGCGCACCAGCGCGGGTACGTCGCCGGCCGGGACGGGCACCCCCGCCGGCGACCCGGAGACCGGGCCCGGCCCGGTGTCCGGAGGGGAGAGGGGAAGGTCAGCGGTGTCGGTCATGGGCGGGGGACTCCTCGCAGGGGGTGGTCGGGACTCGGGTGGGGACTCCGGTCGGGAGCCGGGGCGGGATTCAGGACGCCGGCGTGCGCGACCCGGCGTGCGCGACGAGCAGGGCCTCCAGCCGCGTCCGCCAGGCCGCGGCGATCCCGTCGGCGCACCGGGCCGCAGGCGTTCCGGGGGCGACCAGGACCCGCAGCCGCAGCTCGTCGGCGTCCAGGCGCAGCGCGCCGCTGAGTCCGGCCTTGGGCGAGAGCAGCGGCGGGAGCCACTCGGCGACCGGCCGGCCCGCCAGCCGCAGCGGCGTCCGGTCCCGTACGTCCTCCAGGACGAGCAGGGCGTCCGCCTCACCGGGCCAGCCGATGCGGGTGGCCCGGCCCACGGCGCCGACGACCTCGTCGAAGGGCACGTCGGCGTGGTCCACGTCCTGCCACCATGCGTCGACGAAGCGCTCCGCGAACCGCGCCGCGTCGTGCGGGCTCCCGGCCGGTGCCGTGGACGCACTCGCCGACAGCACGGTGTTCATGAAGCAACCCACGGTGTGCGCTGCTGCGTCCGTCCGTGCACCCCAGGCGTAGCCCACGGTCGTGGGGGCGCCGACGCCCGTGTCCCGCAGCGCCAGGTGCAGCGAGGCGAGCGCGAGCGGGAAGAGCGCCGCGCGGGCACGGCCCACGGGGGCGGGCAGCGGAGCGGGCTCCAGCGGCCGTACGACCCCCGGGACCTGATCCGGCGCGGACGCACCCCCCGGCGCGGACGCATGCTGCTCGGGCGCGGATGCGCGCCGCGCTGCCCAACGCCGGGCGACCGGCGTGAGGCGGCCGACCCAGTGGCCGACGCGGTCGCCGGCGGCGGCCTCGGCCGCCACGTGCGTCCACACCGCGTCGCGGAACGCCGTCCACGGGTCGCCCCCGGCCGGCTCCCCGGCCGGGAGCCCGGCGGGGTCCGCCGACCCGTCCGGCCGGCCGCCGTCGAGCACGCGGAACAGGTCGGCGGTGAAGAGGCGGAGCGAGGTCTCGTCGACGACGGCATGGTCGAACACGAAGCCCAGCAGGTCCTGTTCGGGGCCGCGCAGCAGCACGGTGTGCAGCGCCGTTGCGGTCCTACCGTCCTCGACGGCGCGGATCGCGGCGGCGGCGGCCCGCCCGGCCGCGTCCGCCGACCCCACGTGTGCCACGGCCAGCCGGGGAGTACGGTCCGCGGCCCACTCCTGGACCGGCAGACCGCGGTCGACGACCACGCGGCAGCGCAGCGCCGGGTGGCGGTCGGCGAGGACGCGCAGCGCGGCGTCCAGGTGCCGGGCGTCGACCAGTCCGGCCGGTACCGCCATGAACAGCGGTACCGCCAGCCGCCGGCCGGAGACCGCGGCCATCGCGGCGAACCGGCGCTGCGTGCCGGCCGCCGGCAGGATCCGGCGGGTGGCGCCCGCGGGGTACTCCTCGGCGTGGCGGGCGCGGAAGCGCTCCAGGTACCGCGCGCCCGCCCCGGTGCGGGCGCTCATCGGGCGCCGGCGCCCGGCAGGAGCGGGGCGAGGTCCACCGGCCGGCTGTTCTCGAAGACCGTGCGCATCGGCGGCCTGGTGCCGGTCCGCTGCTCCAGCCACGCTGCCAGCCGTGCCACCAGCAGCGAGTTGCCGCCGACGGCGAAGAAGTCGTCGTACGGGCCGACTTCGGCGCGGTCCAGGACGTGCCGGAAGCCCTCGGTCACCAGGGCGACCCCCGCGTCGGCAGCGGACCCGGACCCGGACCCGGACCCGGACCCGGTCTGCGCCCCGCCGCCTGCCCCGCCCGTCCCGCCCACCGCCTCGGCGGCCCGCAGGGCCAGCGCCCTGCGGTCGGTCTTGCCGCTGCCGGGGAGCCGCGGCAGGGCGGGCAGCGGCACCCACAGCGCCGGCAGCATGCCGCGGGCCACGGCCCCGGACAGCCGGGACAACGGCTGCAGCGCCGCCTCGTCCGCCGCCTCGACGAAGCCGACCAGACGCGGACCCGTCGGCTGGGCGGTGTCGAGGACGACCGCGCAGTCCGGACCGCCGAGCAGGGCGCGGGCCTCGACCTCGATCTCCTCCGGCTCGATCCGCAGACCGTGGAGCTTGATCTGGTTGTCCTTGCGGCCCAGGAACCGGAAGGTGCCGTCCGGGTGCTGGTGGGCCAGGTCGCCCGTCCGGTAGTAGCGGCCCGCGGGCGGTCCGGCCAGCTCCGGGAAGCGCCGTCCGGTCAGCTCGGGGTCGTCCACGTACCAGCACCCGGCGCCGAGACCGCCGATGGCCAGTTCGCCCGGCACACCGGGAGGCAGGGCGCGGCCCTCCTCGTCGACGACGCACAGCGCCGTGCCGGGCAGCGGCCTGCCGATCGGGACTTCCCCGTCCTCCCCGTCGGGGGCGCACTCGTGGACGGCGGAGGTGATCGTGGCCTCCGTCACGCCGTACGCGTTGAGGATCCGGCCGCCGGGCACGATCGCCCCGATCCGCTCCACGAGCCGGGACGGCAGCCGCTCGCCGCCGACGACCACCAGGCGCAGCTCGTGCTCCCGGTCGCCGAGGGCATCGGCGAACTCGGCGGCCACACCGGACAGATAGCCGGTGGGAAGGTTGAGGACGGTCACTCCGCGGGCGGTGACCAGCGCCGCCAGGTCGGGGCCGGCGGGCACCTCGGTCCTGGGCAGGACCAGGGCCGCACCGACGACCAGGGCGGGCAGCACCTCCTCGAGGAAGACGTCGAAGGCCGGGGCGGTGAACTGCAGGACCCGGTCCTGCGCGTGCAGCCCGTAGGCGCCGACGGCCGCGTCCACGGCTGCGGACAGCGAGTCGAGGGGCACGGCCACGGCCTTGGGCACGCCCGTCGAGCCCGAGGTGTGGATGACGTACGCGGCCTCCAGGCGGCGGGCCCCGGCCGGGACGCCACCGGCCGGGTCTTCGCCGGGCACGGTCGGCCGGATCCCGCCGGCGTCGGCCCCGCCCAGGGCCGCACGCTCCGGCGCGTACAGCACGGCCGGGCGCAGCCGGCGGACCATGGCGGCCACACGGGCGGCGGGTGCGTTCTCCGGCAGCGGCGCGTGGACGAACCCGGCGCGCAGGCAGGCGAGCAGCTGGACGACGGCCTCGGGGCCGCGCGGCAGCCAGGACGCCACCACATGGCCGGGGCGGACGCCTCCGGCGGTGAGTTCCCGGACCCGGGCGTCGACGCGCGCCGCAAGGCCGGCGTAGCTGAGCTCCTCGGTGCCGTGGCGCAGCGCGGTGCGGTCCGCATGGGCGGCGAAGGCGGCCGCGAGGCGCCCGCCCAGTTCGGGAATCGTTTCCGCAGCCGGTGCGGCGGCCGGCACGGGCGTCCCGTCCACCATCGCGAGGCTCCGTACGGGCGTGCCGGGAGCATCCAGGTAGGAGGCGAGCAGCCGCTCGTACCGCGCGGCCAGGGTGTGCAGGGCCGCTTCGTCGAAGCGCTCGGTGGAGTAGTCCCACACCAGGGTGAGCTCGTCGTCCGCTGCGCCGTCGAGGGAGCGCCTGCCGGGCAGGACGACCACGTCCACGTCGAACCGGGAGCCCTGCGGATTGAGTCCCTCGACCAGGTCGACGCGCAGCCCCGGCACCTCGATCCGGGGCAGCCGGCTGTCGTGCAGGCTGAACATCACCCGGAACAGCGGATTGTCCAGCGCACCACCGCTCGCGCCGATCTCCCGCACCACGTGCTGGATGGGCGCGCTCTCGTGGTCGAGCGCCGCGAAGAGCCGCTCCATGGCCGCGTCGACCAGTTCCGCACCGCTCCAGGCGGCCTCGTGGCGCAGGCGCACCGCTAGGGTGTTGACCATCATGCCGATGGTGCGCTCGTAGCCGCCCGGGCGGTTGCCCACCGCGGTGCCGAGGACGATGTCGTCCTGGCCCGCGTGGCGTCGCAGCAGCTCGCTGAAGAGCCCGTACAGGACGCTGAACGGCGTGTGGCCCTGCTCCCGCGCCACCTCGTGCAGCCGCCGGACGAGGCCGGAGGGCAGCGCCTGGCGGTACTGCGCCCCGGTGAACCCGGTGCGGGGGGCGAGGCTGCCGGCCAGTCCGCGGAAGGTGGCGCCGAAGTCGGCGTCCGCCAGCTCGGCGCCCCACCACCGGACGGCTTCCTCGCGCTCCGCGCGGTGCGCCTCGGAAGCGCAGTCCGCGACGTACCGGTCGTAACCGACGACGGGGGCCAGACGCGGTGCGGCACCGGCACCCAGCGCCTCGTAGGCGGCGAAGAGATCGGTGAGGAACACCGCGAACGAGCGGCCGTCGTGGATCAGGTGGTGCTCGGTGTGCACCAGCCGGACCCGGTCGTCCGCCGTCCGCACCAGCAGCCAGCGCAGCAGCGGCGCGGCGGCGAGGTCGAACGGGGCGACGGCGTGCTCGGTGACCAGCTTGCCGAACTCCGCCTCCTGGTCCGCGGACCCCCGCAGGTCGTGCTCGACGACCCGTGCCGAGACGCCCTCGGCGATCCGCTGACCGGGCTCGCCGCCGGCCCGGTCCACCAGCGCCAGGCGCAGGCCCGGATGGTGGTCCACCACGGCGTCCAGGCTCTGCGTCAGCCGCCGGACGTCGAGCTCACCGACGAGGTCGACGACCGCGGTGAAGTGGTAGGCGGAACTCTGCGGAGCCAGTTCCTGGTGCAGCCACACGATCTCCTGCTGCACGGAGAGCGGAATCAAGATGTCCCCCTCGGACTCGGTTGCGAGGCCTTCGCATCCTGTCCCGGGCGACGCCGGGGCCGCTCCTGACAGGCGTGGGGGGACACCCTCGTGTCCGTCTGGACCCACCCGCCCCACCGAACCCGTAGCCTCGGCCACCCCGGCCTTCCTCCACCGGTGCGGCCGGCAGCCGAGGAGGGGGAGCGACCCGGAGCGGAGCGGCCTGACGGCGCATCCGTTCGGATCGCGCGCGGTTGCTCACGTGGGCGCAATCACGTGACGCGCGCGCCGTCAGGCGGTGCGCCCGCGGCCCGTAGGATGACGACGCTCCTGACCGGGCCAGATGGCCGAACGCCGCCGGAGTACTAGTACGGGCCGCCGCGGAAGAGCATGCTGCCGTGGTGGCGCGGGCGGTCGCCACGTTCGTGGGCTGCGTCGGAACGGTCTGCAGGGGTCGAGAGCCGGGCAAGGACCCGGAGGGTAGCCAGGCCGGCCAGCACCTCGTCACGACGCTTGGCGGACTTCATCCAGGCCGGCAGCCGGGCGAACATCGCCATCGTAGGAGAGGCGTGACGCTCGCGCAGTTGGGCGCCCACGTAGGTGTCGAGGGCGTCGACGTGCTGTTCGTTGTAGGCCCACAGAATCCGTCCCGCACAGCGGGTCTGAAGCCACAGCGGTCGCCGGAAGAAGGGGTCCTCGGTGCCGCCGGGCACCGCCCCGACCAAGCCGGCGCCCCGTTCCTCGGCCGTCCATACTGCGACCGCGCCGCAGTGGGCGCAGGCGAGTCGGCGGGGCTGGAAGAGCAGGGCGCTGAAGTTCTTCGGCGCTGCGACGCCGGGCGTAGGCACCACGGACGCGCGGCCACCGCACCTCGGGCAGACCACGAGCATCCGGTCGGTGAACTGGACGAGCCACGTGCCGTGGTCGCGGTGGCGGACGGGGTGGGGGTGCGCGGGCTCGGAGCTCATGACGGACATCCTGCCCGGTCCGACCTGCCCCGGCGACCGTGTCCGGATCGATCAGGAATCGAGAAGCGCGGTTCACGGAGTCGCCCCTAGCCTGCTCGCCATGGACATCACCATTCACACGACTTCTCTCCCGCACGACGACCCGGATGCGTCGCTCGCCTTCTACCGCGACGTCCTCGGCTTCGAGGTCCGCAGCGATGTCGGGCAGGGCAGGATGCGGTGGATCACGGTCGGCCCGGCCGGTCAGCCGGGCACGTCGATCCTTCTGGCGCCGCCTGCCGCCGATCCCGGCATCACCGAGGACGAGCGCCGCACGATCACCGAGATGATGGCCAAGGGCACCTACGGCTGGATCCTGCTGGCCACCCCGGACCTCGATGCCACGTTCGAGAAGGTGCAGGCCGGTGATACCGAGGTCGTCCAGGAGCCGACCGAGCAGCCGTACGGCGTCCGCGACTGCGCGTTCCGCGACCCCGCGGGCAACCTGGTCCGCATCCAGGAGCTCCGCTGAGCCGTGCGGGTATCGATGCGGCTGTGCGGGCCGACATCGCGACCACCCACGAGGAAGAGGTCCGGCCGGCCCGTCCACACCACCGCGAGCGTCTGGGGTGTCCGCCGAGGCGGTCACCCCAGACGCTCGAAGGCGTCGATGGAAATGGAAGCTGAAGGACAAAGGAGGGTTCTCATGTGCAAGCCGGAATGGCGGCGTGCACGCGTCCACGCGCAGCGCCTGACTGATCTCGCACGACTGCGCCGCGTCCGCGATCGGATCGACAGGGAATACCCGCTGCCGCTGAACGTGGAGGCGCTCGCCCGTGATGTGAACATGTCCGCCGGGCACCTGGGTCGGCAGTTCCGGGCCGCCTACGGGGAGTCGCCGTACGCGTACCTGATGACGCGTCGCATCGAGCGGGCGACGGCGCTGCTGCGGCGGGGCGACCTCAGCGTCACCGAGGTCTGCTTCGCGGTCGGCTGCGCGTCGCTGGGCACGTTCACCACCCGCTTCACCGAGCTGATCGGCATGCCGCCCGGGGCCTTCCGGCGTCAGGCGGCGGACGCGGCGGCCGACCATGCCGAAGCTGCGGGTACGTCCCGCGACGCGGGGCCGGCGATCAAGGCGGAGGGGATGCCGGCGTGCGTGGCGAAGCACGTCTCGAGACCGGTCAGGAATCGAGAAGCCCCGGCCGCCGCTCGGCCCCTAGCGTGATGGTCATGGCAACCACCACTTCCACCGCAGCCCACACGTCCCTCGCGTCCGTCACCCTCGAGGTGGCCGACCCCGAGGCCGCCCGCCGCTTCTACAGCGCCTTCGGCGTGGACACGTACATACGCCTGCGGGCGTCCGAGGCGCACTCCACCGGATTCCGCGGCTTCACCCTGGCGCTGACGGTGTCCGGGCCGGCCACCGTCGACGGCTTCGTCGGCGCAGCCGTGGACGCCGGCGCCACGGTCCTGAAGCCCGCCGCGAAGTCGCTGTGGGGCTACAGCGGCGTCGTCCAGGCCCCGGACGGGACGATCTGGAAGATCGCGACCTCGGCGAGGAAGGACACCGGCCCTGCCACCCGCGAGATCGACGAGGTCGTCCTGTTGCTCGGCGTCGAGGGCGTGAAGGCCACCAGGCAGTTCTACGCCGGCCGGGGCCTGACCGTGGCCAAGAGCTTCGGTGGCAAGTACGCCGAGTTCGCCCCCGGTCAGTCCAGCCCCGTCAAGCTGGCGCTGTACAAGCGCCGCGCCCTTGCCAAGGACCTCGGCGTCCCCGCCGACGGCACCGGCTCGCACCGCATCGTCCTCGGCAGCACCGCCGACGCCTTCACCGACCCGGACGGTTTCGCCTGGGAGGCCGCCGCGTCGCTCGCCCCCACGCGGTCCTGACTCCCGGCCCCGCACTCCCGCCCCGCTCGACCCTGTACGAGAGGAAACGTGTCATGCCGTCCAAGAAGTCGCCCGCCGAGGTCTCCGGCACGACCACCGAGCAGTACAACGGATTCACCGCCGAGGAGCGGGCCGCGATGAAGGAGCACGCGCGCGAGCAGAAGAAGGCGGTGGCACGGCGCGGTTCGTCCCGGGCGGCAAAGGAGGCGGCGGGGGAGCGGGACGTGCTCGCGAAGATCGCCGAGATGCCGGACGCGGACCGCGTCCTCGCCGAGCGGATCCACGAGATCATCAAGACCGCCGCTCCGGACCTCGCGCCCAGGCTCTGGTACGGGATGCCCGCGTACGCCAGGGACGGCAAGGTCGTCTGCCACTTCCAGAGCGCGGAGAAGTTCAAGTCGAGGTACGCCACGCTCGGCTTCAGCGACCAGGCGGCACTCGACGACGGCGCCATGTGGGCGACCGCCTACGCCGTGAGGGAGCTGACCACGGCCGACGAAGAGCGCATCAGCGCGCTGGTCAGGAGGGCGGTGGGCTGAGGCCGGCCACCTCGACGGACGCACCCGGCGTACGGCGGTCAGCTCGACGAAGCAGCGGGGTGGCGACTGCTCCGGTCCCTGACCAAACGCACAGGGCTAGCGTTGCACGGGCCGCCCGGCGTCAAGACTGACGCCGTCACGCACGGGTGCCAGCGGGCGCGGCCGCGGTGCCCGGCGGTGCCGACGACTGAGAGCGCGGCCGAAGCGCGGCCCCGGTAGCCGGGGGCCGCGCCTTGCCGTTGGCTGGCCGGCTCAGGCCTTGAGGTCCAGCAGCAGCGCCATCAAGCCCACCAGTGTCGCGCTGCTGACGATCTCCCGTCGGGCGATCATGCCGGGGATGTCGGTCAGCGGGATCCATTCCAGCCGGTCCGACTCGTTGCGCTCGGTGGGCTCGCCGATACGCCGAACCCCGTCCGCGCGGAACACGAAGTGCCGGCTGTCGGTGATCCCGGCCGCCGGCTGTGCGTAGATCAGCGCACGTACGGCCTCCGGACGCCACCCGGTCTCCTCCTCCAACTCCCGGGCTGCGGCAATCTCAGGGCTCTCACCGTCCTCGACCAGACCCATGGGCAGCTCCCAGGCCCAGGTGTCCGTGACGAAGCGGTGGCGCCACATCATCAGCACGCGCTGCTGCTCGTCGACGGCCGCCGCGACGGCGAGGTCCCGCAGCCGTACGACGTGGTAATCGGTGCGGGCGCCGTCCGGCTGCTCCACGTCCAGGGAACGCAGCCGCATCCACGGGGTGTCGTAGAGCGTGCGCTCGCCGTGAACGGTCCATCGCATGTCGTGCCTTCTCTCAGGGATCATCGGGTCGGACATCGGCGTGTTCTTTCGGTGGGCCAGACTCCTGCGACCGCCGGCGGGCCTGGTCTTGTGCCGCCCGGCGCAGCCCAGTCGTTCCAGTCCCATAACGGCGGGAACTTTCTCGCAGGCCTGCCCGGCCTCCACACTCCCGTCCCCCGTCGAATACGTCTTCATTGTTCGCTTGGACGGTTCACTGCGCGCCGTGCACGTCGACGACATGCGTGCCGTCAACCGCGGCGCGGGACACACCTCGCTGGCCGAGCGCAAGCCCGCGCTCACGGCGGCGACTTCGTCTGGGGTCCTGGCGGCGTGTTCACTCGGCTCGAGAACTTCTCCGGTCACTATATGCCGCTGGACACGGAGGGGTTCACGCCCTTGAAGGACGTCACCCGCGCGGCCTTCCCGGCGCACGGCTGGGCGTTCCCCGAGAAGGCCCTGGGCCTGTCACCCCGGGCCGAAGAAGCCCTGACCGGGCACCTGACCGCTGGGTAAGGCCTCGTGGAGGATGTACCCGCGGGACCGACACGACTGAACATCCCCGACCGAAGCCGTGGTGACCATGGAACCCTCGCCATATCCCGAACCCGACGTACGTCTGGCGCGCCTCGCGGACGCGGTCGGCCTCTCGGCCACATGGCCTGCGACCGAGGAGTTCCTCGACGGCCTCGCGGAGCGGACCGGGCTGCACACCCACGACCTCCTGCTCGTCGCGGACCTCCCCGTACCTGAGACCGCGTGGCTCTTCGACGAGACGGCCGGCGCTTCCAGTTCCCTGGTGCCGTGCTCCCTCGCCCTGCCCGTGTCCGGTCGGCAACTGCTGCGCACCCGTGCACGCTGCATGACCGCACCAGCGGGCACGCTCACTCCTTGGAAGCCCCGCCCGCACGAGCAGTACCCACCTGGCTTCGGCTCGCTCCTTCTCCGGATGCTCGCGCTCCGTAACCTGAACTGGTTGGGGACGGCCAAGGCGATGTGTCTGATGTCCGGTGTCTGCAAGGCGGCTTCGACGATTGGCGCGGTGGGGCGAGGCGCCAAGCCGCTGGATGCAGAGATGCTCGACGGCTTCGCCGCGATGCTCGGCGTACCGGTCGTCGTGCTGGCCGAGCTGACCGGCCTCCGCCCGTCGGCGGGTAGCCGCGACCTCTCACCCGAGGTGGTCGACACAGCCGCACTGATCTGGGAGATCCGGCACTTGACCTGGGACCAGGAAAGTCAGCTCACCGAGTACGCGGAGGGGCTGGGCAGGGAGTGAAGCCGTCCGGCAACGGCTGAGAGGAGGTGCCCCTCCGGGGAGATGTCTGATGTGCCGTCATCTGGTTGCGCGGGCTGAGGCGGCAGCAGGGCGGGGCCCTACCGCCCACTCCCAGGGAAACCGCACGATCGCGCTGGCGCGCGAGACTGCCAGCAGACCCGGAGCCCTCTCAGGGGGCCCGGCTCTTGGCGTACGCGAAGGCTGCCATCGGCAACACCACGGTGATCGCGGACGGCGGATAACCGGGGCACCCCGAACCCCCGGCCTGGAAAGAGGAACACAACACCTCCCACCGCAAAGTCCGAGCCCGCGTCGAGCACGCCTTCGCCCGCATGAAGACCTGGAAGATCCTGCGCGACTGCCGCCTCAAGGGCGACGGCGTCCACCACGCCATGCGTGGCATCGCACGCCTCCACAACCTCATCCTCGCCAGGTGACGGAAACATGCTGGTCAACCGGCATGCCATAGATCATTTACGGGACAGCCCTTAGCTGTTGCTGGCCATGAGGTTGGTGTCGCTGCTCGTCGCTGTTGACCTTCGAGTTGGTTGAAACCTCATGATGGCGCGGTGCCAAATGATGAGCTGATGCCGATCGGGGCCTTCGCGCACCGCAGTGGTCTGACCTCCAGCGCGTTGCGGTTCTATGCCGACTCCGGGCTGCTGCCCCCAGCCGAGGTCGACCCGGTCTCGGGCTACCGCTACTACAGCACTGACCAGGTGGCTCGGGCGACCGCGCTGCGTCAGCTTCGAGAGCTCGCTATGCCCCTGGCTGTTGTCGAGGCCGTACTTGGTTCCGGGACCGACGAGGCCTCCCGGCTGCTCGATGAGCACGTCGCCAAGGTCGTTGGGGATGCGGCGGCCGTGCAGCAGAAGGCTGCTGTCATCAAGTCTGCGCTCGGCAATGCGCCAGGTCTTCCCATTGCGGTGGTGAAGGGTCCTGTGCTGGCGGATGCGGTCGAGCAGGTCCTGACCGCGGCCGCGCATGGTCCCGGGATGCCGGCACTCGCCGGTCTGCGCATCGAGGCAGGTCATGAGGCGGTCACCCTGACCGCGACGGACCGATACCGACTCTCCACTCGAACCCTGGTGCCGGTTGAACCACCGAGCCAGACGTGGGCCGGCACGGTCAATGGCGACGAACTGCGGGCTGCGGTCGCGGCGAGCCGCCGCAGCCCGCTGGTGCGACTGGAAGCGGTCTCGAACGGGATCTGGTTCCGCGTGGCCGACCGCGCGGACCGGCACTGTCGGTTGCTGCCCGAGGAGTTTCCCGACTATCGGCTGATGCTCGCGTCATTGGGCGAGGTCACGACTCGTGCGACCGTCTCGAAGGACCTGCTCCTGCGAGCCCTGGAAGAGCACCCCGGCGAGCGCATCGGGCTGCATGTTGCTGACCACGGGGTGAGCGTCATGTCAGCGGACGACGGGCACCCCGACATCCCACTCCCGGCCACCGCGGCGGGCCAGGCCCTCCAGATCTGGTTCGAGCTGACCACGCTCTATCCCGCCGTGAGCACGGCCATCGGCCCCGACGTACTGCTCGACCTACGGGGACACGACCAGCCTGTCGCGATCCGCTCCGCCGACCGCGGCGATCTCACCACCCTGGCCATGCCCATCAAGTCCCACCACTCCACCTGAGAAAGACGCCCGAGGACCATCCATGACCACCGCACCCGCCAGCCCCGACCCGACCATGGAAGCAATAGGCCACGCCGTCGCCGAGGGCCGAGCCGGCAACAGCGCCTCCGCCCGCCACAAACTGCTGGGCCTGTGGTCTGCGATCGGGGTCACCGGTGACCCGCTGCACCGCTGCTCGCTCGCCCACCACCTGGCAGATCTCTACGAAGATCCCGCCCAGTCCCTCGTCTGGGACATCCGGGCCCTCGATGCTGCCGACGCCGTGACCGAGCAGCGCGTCCAGGAGCACCACGCGGGCCTCCACATCGCTGCTTTCTATCCCTCCCTGCACCTCAACCTCGCCGACAACTACCGCCGACTCGGCTCCTTCGAAGCCGCCACCGAGCACATCAACGCGGCCAAGACGCACGCCCCCAGCCTCCCTCACGATCCCTACGGTGACCTTCTTCGCGGCGCCATCCAAGAGGTCGCTGTGGCTATCGCCCGGCGGGACCGGTCACGGCGAGCCTCAGCGCCTGGTTCCGCTGCGTGACACACAGGAATGCACTCCAGCCCCCCGCGACACGTCCGAGATCCTCGACCTCACCGAAGAACCACGCCGCACCCACAAGTGGTCCGCGGCCAGAATCACCCTCGAGCAATCCCAAGTCGGAACGCCGATCGGCAGAAGGACCGCGAGCAGGCACCTGGCCGAGGCCGGCCCCAACCGACGCCGATTCGTCGAACGTGCTGCTGGATGAGCTCGTCGTAGCGGGTGGCGACAGCGCGGTGCCTCTTGAGTCGGTTGATCCCGCACGTGACTGCATGGCGCTCGCGATAGTCGACTGCGCGGAAGCGCGGTGGCCGGCCGCCGCGGGAGCCGAGCTTCTGGCGGGGAACACACCACCTGGTGGTTCCTTCAGCAGGTCACCCTGCTTGCGGGCCCCGGCCCTTCCGCCGGACCAGCCAGGCCAACACCGCGTTCACCGACCCCGACCACCTCATCCGCCGGCTACGACACGGCCTCCCAGCGCGGTGGCCTCCGGCTCGGCCGGGCGTGTCAGGGATTGCGTCGGGCGATGGAGGCGTTCAGACCAGTGGCGAACGCGCACCAGGCGGCGTACGGCAGCATGGCGCGGGCGGCCGTCGGATCCCTGCGGGCGGTGCTCCGGATCAGTTCGGCGTTGCTGAGGTCGAGCAGCAGCGTGCCGGCCAGTCCGGCCCGCGGGCTGCGGCAGCCGAAGAACAGCCAGGACCACCCGGCGTTCAACGCCAGGTTCGCCCCGAAGCGGGCAGCGATCGCAGCCCGCTCCCTGCCCCGCGCACGGCCGAGCGCGTGTCCGCAGGCGAAGGCGATCGAGGCGTACAGCGGCGTCCACACCAGGCCGAAGGTTCGCGGCGGAGGCTGCCACGGGGGCTTGCGTAGCGTCCGGTACCAGGAGCCGTCCGCATCGACCACCATCGACCCCGCCAACGCTGCCGACGCAACTGCGGCCGCCGCCCCGCCGTAGCGCCACCACCGCCCGGAAACGGCCGCGCGGTCATCGCGTGCACTGATCACCCTCATGGAACAATGCCTTCCCCCACGTGACCGGCCGCCTACCGGACCTGCCGCTCGCGTCGCCCGAACGCGGACCCGGCAGGCCCGCTGGCCGACCGGGAGTGCGGGCACTGAACGGAGCCGCGGCCGGGCAGGCGGCCCACCCGGCTCCCACCCCCGCCAGAGCTTCAACGACAGCAGCGGACGTGGCCGCGCGCCCCGGGTTCTCACGGCGGTGTTCGGCGAGCCGGACCAGGGGCGGGCATCGGCCGCTTCTCACCCGCAGTCTCCGAGGCCGTTCTCGTGCTCGCCGGTGGCCTCGTCGCGCCTGGTCGGCTGGCCCGGCTCCGGCCAGCGGCCGGCCGGACCATCCCGACCGGGCAGCGCATCCGCAACGGGCGCGCCCTTGGGACCAGCGGCACGGGTGGGTGCTCACCAAGCGAGGTGAAGAGGCTGCTGGAGCCGAAGGGCATACGGATCCCGGTGCTGCGCGAGGAGAAGTGCGCCCCGGATACCGGGGAGCTGCTCGACATCGGCTACGACGATCCGGTGCTGCCGCTGGAGATCGACCGCCGCACCGAGGACGTCCACGACACGTGCACAAGCTGCGCCGGCACTGGGAGGAGGCCGGATGCTGCCGACGGGCGCGGACCAGCGCATGCAGAGCGGGTCCGCTCCCGGCCGGACACGATCGAGCACGTCGACCACCACCGACCGGACGGGAGGGACTCAGGTCAGGGCCCACAGCCGGACGGTCTTGTCCCGGCTGCCGCTGGCGAGCAGGGTCCCGTCGGGGCTGAAGGCCACGGAGTTCACCTGGTCGCCGTGGCCGGTGAGCGTGGCGATGCGCTCCAGGGAGGCCGTGTCCCACAGCCGGATGGTCCGGTCGTCGCTGGCGGTGGCCAGGGTCTTGCCATCGGGGCTGAAGGAAACCATGTTGACGATGTCGGTGTGGACTTTGGGGAGCGTGCCGGTCAGGGTCCCGGAGGCCAGGTTCCAAAGGGAAGCGGTGGCGTAGGGTTCTGAGAGCGCCAGGGTCTTTCCGTCGGGACTGAGGGAGATCGACTCTGTGTGGCCGTGGTTTGCGGCGAGGTTGGTGCCCTGCATGGACCTCATGTCCCACCGGCGGGCGGCGGGGCCGAATCCCGCGGTGGCGGCGAGGGTCTTCCCGTCAGAGCTGAAGGCCACCGTGTGCACGATGCCGCCCGGAACGTCGAGGCTTCTGGTGCGGGTCCGTGCCGTCACGTTCCACAGCAGGACCGCGCCGTCCTGACCGCCGCTGGCGAGCGTCTTCCCGGTGGGATCGAACGCCACGGCCCGGGCCCGGGCGCTGTGGCCGGTGAGCGTGGCCACCGCCTTGCGGGCCGCGGCGTCCCACAAGCGCACCGTCTTGTCGGCGCTTGCGGTGGCCAGGGTCTTTCCGTCGGGGTGGAACGCCACCGACAACACCATGTCGGTATGGCCGGTCAGCGTGGCCAGGTGGGCGTGGGCCGTCACGTCCCAGAGGCGCACCGTCTTGTCGTCGCCAGCGCTGGCGAGTGCCTTCCCGTCCGGGCTGAACGCCAAGGAGTTGATCAGGTACCTATGGCCGGTGAGGGTGGCGACACAGGCCCGGTCTGAGCCTGGTGTGCGGGACTTCCACGCCCACGCGGCGCCGCCGGCACCGAGGACAGCGGCGGCCCCCGCACACAGGACGGCCCGGCGGCCGGGCCTGCGGGGCGGGCGGGCGGCCGACGGCCGGGGCGACACGCGTGGCGCCGGTGCGGGTGCGGGTGACACCGGCGCCGGCACCCGAACTGGCTCGCTCGCGGGGACGGTGGGCGGGTGGACCGCTGGCCGCAGTGGGGCCGGCGGCGCCGTGACGGTGGAGAGGAGGTGCACCTGACGCGGCTCGGCGGGGCGCTGGTCGGGCTGCGTGCGCGGGCCCGGGACCGCACCCAGCCGCTCGGCGAGCGCGGCGGCGGTGGGCCGCTTCTCCGGGTCCTTTGCCAGCAGCTCCTCCAGGAGCGGGGCGAGCCGCCCCGCGTTCCTGGCCGGTGGCAGCGGCTTCGTCATGATGGCGTGGAACAACGACATCAGGCTGGGCGCGGTGAAAGGTGCGGTGCCCTCGACGGCGGCGTACAGCGTGGCTCCCAGCGACCAGATGTCGCCTGGTGCACCCGCGTCCCCGCCTTCGAGCTGCTCGGGCGGCATGTACTGGGGGGTGCCGACGATGAGCCCCGTGCGCGTCAGCCTCGTCGTTTCACCGGAGCCGTCCAGGACCCGGGCGATGCCGAAGTCGGTGATGATCGTACGGCGGCCCTGGACAAGGACGTTGTCGGGCTTCAGGTCCCGGTGCACGACCCTGGCGGCATGGGCCTGCGCGAGTGCGTCGGCCATCTCCGCGCCGATGGCCGCGACCCGTTCCCACGGCAGTCTGCCGTCCTGTTCGACCAGCGCGCCGAGGGACCGGCCGGCAACGAACTCCATGACGATCCAGGGGGCACCCGTGTCCTCGACCACGTCGTGGACGGTGATGATGCCCGGGTGGTTGAGCTGGGCGGCCACCTGGGCCTCGCGCAGGGTCCGCCGGAGCAACTGCTCTCGCTCGTCGGGCGCGACGCCCTCGGGAAGCAGGACCTGCTTGACCGCGACCTGCCGCTCCAGCGTGGTGTCGTGACCGCGCCACACCCGCCCCATGCCGCCCTGTCCGACCAGCTCGATCAGCCTGTAGCGCCCGCCCACCAGGCGTGCCCCTGCCCCCGTCATGGCGGTCACTGTAGGACCGCCGGGGCCTCAACCGCGCCGGTCCCGGGGATTCGTCACCGAAACGTGGAACGGTGAAGGAACACCTTCCGCAACGGGCGGCACGGCGCCCGGAAGGGGGCTGGCTGGTGTCGGACTGCGACGGCCTGAAGGCACGGCTGCGCGCAAGGGAAGAGGCCCGGGAGCGGATCGGGACCGACGTCCGGCGGGGGAGGCGTGCCGGTATGGACCCCGCCACTTGTACGGCAGGCGAACCCGCCCAGGGCGAGTCGTCACCATCGGCGCCGACGAGATCCTGCGGTCCATGGCCGAGTACGAGATCCTGCGGACCATGGCCGAGTACGAGGTCCGCCGCCTGCCCGTCATCGACGGCCACACTCTCGTCGGTGTCGTCGCCCAGGCCGACGTCGCCCGCGCCCTGCCCGACGCCCAGGTCGGCGAACTCCTCGAAGCCCTCTCCAGCTGACACCCACCTGCCTGGCGCCGCGTTGTCATGCCGATTCGTTCCGTGTCGCCCCCCCCCGGACCCCTTGCGCGGGGGCGAAGGCAATGGTCCCGCAAGAGCAGGCGGCGCGCCGTAAACGCACTCGTGACCGGAGAAGGCGTGATGAAAGCTCGTACCCCGAGCTCGACGGCTTGCTATCCCAGAGCGGCGTTCTCGTTGTCCACCAGGTCCAGCAGCAGTTCCCGGTGGAGGGCGGCGACCGGTTCGAGCAGGTCGGGGTGGCGCAGCAAGGGCGCGGCGTCGTGTTCGTGGTTGCCGGGGCGGGTGAGGCGGGTGACATCGCCGGCTTGGCTGCGATCGACGAGGCGGTGGGCGTCCATGGCGAGGGCGGGGGCCGCGAGGAGGCAGGCGGCCCAGCTGACGACGGTTTCGTCCACCCAGGTCCGCCAGTCGGCGTCGGCGTCGGCGTCGGGGTCGGCGTCGCCGCCGTGATCGGCGCCGGTCAGCCAGTCCAGCCGGGTGCTTCCGCCCGGGCCGAGGAGGTGCAGAAGCTGTGCGTCGAGCGGGGTCGGGTAGCGCAGGGCGGCAGCGACGGTGACGGCCTGGCGGGCCTGGGCTTCGGCCAGGGCCTGGCTGAACGCGCCCGGGGCGGGTGGGAAGGCGGTCAGCAGCCAGCGGGTGCCGGCGGCTATGACGGGAGCGAGATCGGCGGACACGGCGGCTTCCTCGGGGGCGTGCTCGCCCTGGCCCGTGCCGGGTCCGCGAGCTGCGGCGCGAAGCTGCGCCGCTCCGCTCGTGGGCGACCAGGGTAGCCGGAAGCGGCGGCCGTGCGGCATGACGCACGTCACCATGCTTCCGGAGCGGCGGGCACGGACACGTGCGGGCCCGCCGCCAGCGGGAAGAAGGTTCAGGACTTGCCGCGGCCGGTCACGAAGTCGCGTGCCCGGTCCACCAGGCCGGCGCCCGGCGCGAGGAGCTTGCTGGCTGTGGGGCTGCTCGGGGCGGCGGGGTGCGGGCGAGTGGGTGCCATGGCCTTGGCGCGGCGGATCTTGTCACCGAGATCGTCCAGCTGTTGCGAGGTGCAGGCTCGCTGCAGCATCGGGAAGAGGTTGCTCTCCTCGTCCTGGACGTGGGCGGCGACCTCGTCCATGAGCTGCTGCAGGAGCGGGCTGATCTGCGCGTCGTCGGTGCCCATCTTCTCCAGCTGCTTGAGGATCTTCTCGACGCGGCTGTGGTCCTCGATCTCCTTGTCCGCCATCCGGCCGCCGCCCTCGACGTACTCGCGTACCGCCGGGTAGAGGTACTGCTCCTCAGCGACCGAGTGCCGCACCAGCTCGATGGTGATTTCGTCGATGAGATCGCGGAGCTCCTGCCCGGCGCCGGTCATGGCCTGGACACGGCTGAACATCTCCTCCACCTCCCGGTGGTCGGCCATCAGCTCGTCGATCACATTCCCACCGTGTCCCATGTCGCCTCCATGCGTGTGCGGGGTGGGGCCGCTCCGGCCCGATCCGATCGGTTCCCCGCCGGCCCTGGATGCGCGCGGGCGCACGGGGCGTCTCACCCGCTTGGCTGAGGCGGCTGCCCTGTGCCGGGATGCCGGGGGGCCAGGACGTGATCATCCGGTCCGCTCCCAGGTCGATCCGTGCCGCGCGCGTGGCCAGGGCTCTGCCTGTGCAGCTGTTCGGGGGCGTGGGCGTGGGCGTGGGCGTAGCGGCGCACCGCCCAGAAGCCTTGGCCCGGCTGCTTCCGCCCGGCCCCCGACGCGCCCGGCGTTGGGGGCCGTCGCCTGGCGTCAGCTCGCACTCTCGGGCGTAGCGGTCGCGCACGAGTGCGCAGTCCGGCAACCAGTTGCGGGTCTCCCAGCGGCCGTCGGCCTCGCGTACTTCGATCAGACCGTCGATGTCAGTCCCCGAGGGGGCGATCCCAGATTCCCGCCACCTCCACCAGCCCCGCGGCATGGGGCGTCAGGCCGTGATTTCGTACGTCATCGAGACCTTTGGCGATCCGCAGGCCCTCGACCAGAGGTACACGACGAGCCCGTCCCCGTTGCCGCCCGATCGTCCCCTCTGCGCGCCCGTCCAAGGATCGACACCGCCGCCGTCACCTCGGGGGTCGGGACGACGGCCCGCAGCGGCAAGGTCCACGTCGTGACACGCTCCGGCACGGCGCCCCTCCACCCGGTCCGTCAACTCCACCGGCGAGGTCGCCAACCCCCGCAGTGGCTGTCCGATCGGGTCGGGATTCCCCGCTGCGACTTGACCTCAACCGCGCTCGAGGTCCGAGAGTGATCACGTGATCGGGGTCTGCCGACGGCCCTGCAGGAGCGCGGAGCACGCGCAGAAGAGCGCGGAGCACGCGCAGAAGAGCGCGGAGCACGTGCAGGGGAGGGGAACGCCATGAAGGCTGTGCAGGTGGACGCGTACGGCGGTCCGGAGGTGCTGGTCCCGGTGGAGCTGCCGGATCCGGTCCCCGCGGCGGGCGAGGTCGTGGTTCGGGCCGAGGCCGTGGACACGATCTTCGTGGAGACCCAGATCCGGGGCGGCTGGGGCGACCGGTTCGGCATCCGCCCGCCGTACGTGCCCGGGGGTGCGGCGGCGGGAACGGTGGTCGCGGTCGGCGAGGGCGTCGACGAGGGCTGGCTGGGCCGCCGGGCCCTGGCAGCGGCGGGCACGCTCGGCACGTACGCGGAGCTCGTCCGCGTGCCGCTGGAGCGGCTGGTCGCCGTACCGGACGGGCTCGGGACGGCAGAGGCGGCCGCCCTCGGGCACGACGGGGTGACGGGCGCCGGTATCGCCGCGGCAGCCGGGATCACGGCGGGCACCCGCGTGCTGGTCCTGGGCGCGGCGGGCGGGATGGGAACGCTGCTGGTGCAGCTCGCGGTCGCGGCGGGGGCCGAGGTCATCGGCGCGGCGCGGGGCGCGCAGAAGCTGGAGCTGGTGCGGAGGCTGGGCGCGCACCGGGTGGTGGACTACACGCAGGAGGGCTGGACCGGGCGGGTCGGCGGGCCGGTGGACCTGTTGCTGGACGGGGTCGGCGGGCAGCTGGGCCGGGCTGCGTTCCCCCTGGTCCGTGAGGGCGGCCGGGTTTCGGCGCACGGTGCGCCGAGCGGCGGCTTCGCCGAGCCGGACGCGCAGGAGGCCGAGCGCCGCGGGGTCACCGTCACCGGCATCCGGGAGGTGCAGTTCGGGCCGGAGCAGGTGCGGCGGTTGGCCGCGTTCGCGCTGGGCGAGGCGGCGGCGGGGCGGCTGAGGCCGGTGATCGCCCGGACGTTCCCGCTCGACCGGGCGGCCGATGCGCACCGGGCGATCGAGGCCCGCGAGATCCCGGGCAAGGCGCTGCTGGTCCCGTGACGGGGTGCGGAACCGCCGGGCAGACCCCACCTGGAGCATGCAGCGGGCAGCGGCAGGGCCGGACAGCGGCAGGGCCGGACAGAGCCCGCGAGGCGGAGGCGGCCCCCAGGCGGAGGCGGCCCCAGGCGGAACCCAGGCGGAACGCGGAGGCGCGGCGGATCCCGCCGGCCCGGGCCCCGCCGACGCGCCCCGTGCAGGGGCGGTCGCGGACGCCACGCCCAGTCCGGCTCAAGGGCCGACGAGGCGCGGAGTGCCTTCAGGGCGGCCGGCCGTTCCTCTGCTCCGTTCCGGCTCATCGCTCGCCCGTCCGGGCTGTCCGCCCGTCCGTACGGATCACGCCGGGAAGCCGACGGCGATGGCGCGTGGTCGGCTTGGCTCGGCTGGTTGCGGTCTGACGGCCGGCCGTACACCGCGGAGGAAGGAGTCCTTGATGTCTCGTCGGCATGTCCAGGCTGTCCTCGGTCTCGTGGCGGGCACGCTCGCGGCGGTCCCCGTTCCGGTTGCTCACGCTGCCCCGGTACAGGTGCCCTGTTCGGTTCCGGATCTCGTCGCGGCGATCAACGCGGCGAACGGTTCGCCAGGACCTGACAGGCTCCGATTGGCGCGCAGGTGCACGTACAAGCTGACATCGCCGGACCCGGTGAACCCCGGCAACGGGCTGCCGGTGATCACCAGTGAGATCGCCATCGACGGGCGCGGGGCCACGATCGAGCGGGACGGGCACGGGAGCAAGACTGCGAAGTTCCGTATCCTCTTCGTCGGTCCGACGGGCAACCTCACTCTCACCCGCACGACCATCAGCGGCGGCTTCGCCACCGACTGCCCTGCCTTTCCCGACCCGCCCGGCCTCGCCTGCGGCGGTGGCATCTCCAACGCCGGAACGATGAGGGTGAACCGCAGCAGGTTCATCGGGAACACGGCCCGGTCCGACCTGTTCGCCCAGGGCGGCGCCATCGACAACCCCGGCACCGGCAGCGTGAGCGATACCGAGGTGACCGGAAACCATGTGATCTACAGCGGGAGCGGCGTCGGCGGCCTCGCCGCGGGCGGTGCCATCGCGAACGACGGTCCGCTGACCATTACCGGCTCCCGGCTGACCGGGAACACCGCGACCGTGACGGCGGACACCGAGAGCGTTGCCTTCGGGGCAGCCCTCATCAGCTTTGCCCGGACCACCATCGAGAACACGACCATCAGCAGCAACCGCTCATTCGCCCCGGGCGGAATCGCGCGTGCCGCCGTCTCCAACGGCATCCCGGAGCCCGGCAGACTGACCGTGACCGGCGGCGCCATCAGCGACAACACGTCGGACGCTCCCCGGGGCCTCGCCCAGGGCGGCGGCGTCGCGAACAACGCCCTGATGACCGTCACCAAGGTGAAGATCAGCGGCAACCGGGCGGTCGCCGAGAACGGCACGGCCCGTGGTGGCGGCCTCCGCATGGGCCCCTTCGGCACGCTCGACCTGACCGACAGCCACATCACGGGCAACGCGGCCAGCGCACCGAACGGCACGGCTCAGGGCGGTGGCCTCGACAACCCCGACGGCGGGACCCTGACGGCCAGGCACAACAAGGTCCTCCGCAACACCGCCACCGCGAAGGGCGGCACCGCGCGCGGCGGCGGCCTCTACCACGCCGGGGGATCCACCGGACGGGGCACCACTAGGCTCGAGCGGAACACCATCTCGCACAACCGGGCGGGGGACGGCGGCGGCATCTTCAAGGCATCCGGCATCCTCACCCTGAGCGGCGACGACATCCGCGACAACTCCCCGAACAACTGCAGCCCGGCCGGCACGGTCCCGGGATGCACCGGCTGACGGTCCACGAGGCACCGCATGCCGCCGCGGCCGACGGCCGCGCCCGAGCCCTCCGGCGGTCTTCCGGGCCGCCGGTGTCCGCCGGGTCCCTCAGGGGTTCTGCTGCCTGCGGGCGTCTTCTGCCCTGCCGAACTGGGGCGGCCCGCCACCAGGGCCGCACCGGGGTAGAGAGCGGATCGCGGCCCGCTACTCGTCGGGAGCCACCGGCCCCGGGTCACGAACGGGCTGGCCGACGTCGGCTGACCAACTGGGACGCCAGCGTTCAACGTAGGCTGCGAAGTCGCTCCGCAGATACCGAGAATCGGACGGCTTCAGCCGGATCTGCTGGCGGCTGTCAGCCCACCAGACCTCGAAATCGGCAACCGTGCCTTCCGCTGGCCAGTCCTCGCTCCGCTCTGGCAGCAACACGACGTCGACAAAGCCTCCGACACTCAGGCCGATGTCCACGAAGATCCCGATCGCACCGGGCCTGGGAACCTTCACCACGGTGCCCTCGAAGACCTGCCCGAAGCGCAGGCCCTTCCGAATCCGAGCCCACTCGGCATCTGCCACCACGAACGAATCATCGCACCTTCGTCCGTCTGCCTCAGCGGTACGGCACTGCCGTCATTTCTCGTGAGTAGACACGGCGAGGTGCTGTCCATGGCGCCTACATCTCCTCGGCCGCCCGTCCGGGCCCGGTGGCGGCCCGGGCCGGGTCGGCGGCGTGAATGAATTGGCGGAGCGCGCCGGGTGGCTGCCTGGGCGGCCTTGGGATCGCGGTGGTTGACGAAGCTCGCGCTGCCCAGGGTCAGCAGGTACAGCCGCCGGTAGGTGACGATCGCCTCCCCCGGGGTTCGCCCAGCTCGCCTTCAACGTATGGGTCGTCATCCCGGAGTCCGGCGGGGCGACCACGGCAGAAGCCGGGATGGACTCTGCCCGCCTTGCTCTTCGGAGCAGTCTGTGTCCTGCCCGGTCTTACCGACGTATGGCCGTGGTGGGCCTTGTCGTGGACGCCGCTGCTGCTCCTTGCCGCCGGTACGACGGGGTGCGAGTGGCGACCGTCAGCGCGTGACCGGTGGCAGATGGACATCCTGGAATGCCTGCACCGCACCGCCATTGCCACAGAAGCTGGGTCTGGGGGCAGGCCCTGCCTACCCAGCCCGGCCGTCGGACCGCTGATGGCCTGCGAAGGGATTCGTGGCCTGCTGTGCATCGGATGCGATGAGCGACGTGGACGCCCCACCACTCCGAGTCCAGGAGCGTGGCGCCGGCCAGCGGGAGCCGCTCCCGGAAGGCGGCCTCCGCTGCTTCGGGGCTCCGGCGAGCGCAGACCCGGCAGATAGATTCCCTGACCTTGCTGGAGGTTGGCCGGGCAGGGCGACCACGGGCCGACACTGGCCCGAGCGGTGGCCCGGGAGCTGGTCTCGTACCTCCACCGCCCCGCGGACCAGGCCCAGATCAGCATGTTCCTGGCCGCACCACCGCCCGGGAACAGCCTCGTACAGGACCTCGCCGGCCACCTGTCCGAAGACTCGTTCTCAGGCGCGCTGGCGGCCCGCGCAGGGGTCAGCACCCGGCACCTGACCCGGCGAAGCTCCCCGGGGCGGCACGGTACGTACTGCCGCTGACGCACCTGCCGCTGACGCACCTGCCGCCGACCCCGCGGCGCGCGGCACGGCTCGGTCAGGGCCCGGTCACAGCAGTCCCGGCCTGTCAGATCCCACACCTAGGCTCTCCCAGAGATCGATCAAGGAGCAGGGCAGTGCGAATAGAGCGTCACCAGGTGGGCGAGGCCGTCGTGTCGGCAGCACGAGAGGACTTCACGAACCGCATCGGCGGTCAGGTGCGGTCCATGTCGAGGGCCGGCCGGATGACCACCTACGAATGGCAGTCGATCGCCGACGCGTTCCTCGACTACCTGGGCGCCCTCTCCGTAGAGACACCCGACCTCGACACCCCGGAGGTCAGGGCCGCCCTGAGGGACGCCTCCGAAGCCGCAGCCGGCGCCGTCGCCTACGCCGCCTACCACCCGCACTGCAGCTTCCAGGTCTTCCTGGAGTACGTGAACTTCGGCATGAGCTACGACCCGGGTGACGACGATCCCGAGGAGAGCGTCACGCCCGGGGAGTGGATCGACACGCTCTGCCTGACGCTCCTCAGGGACAAGGCCAAGTGGCACGGCGAGGCCTTCCACTTCGCCCGGGCCAAGTTCGCCGAACAGGTGCGGGGAACGCCCGCCGGCGAGCTCGCCACCGGACTGACGGCCGTGGTCCTGGACGACACCGGCAACGACGAGGAGTACCCGCCGAGCGCCCAGGCCAAGCTCGCCGCCGTCGACGCGGCCCTGGACCGCATCCGGACCCGCGCCCAGGAGACCGGCGACCCGCTCGGGGACCAGCCGGACAGCCTGGCGCTGCGCACGCTGCGCGCCCTGGCCGCCGAGGACCGGGACGCCTTCGATGCCGCTCTGGCCGACCTCCTCGTCGGCTACAGCACCCTGCACGGCCCTGCGGCCTCCCCGAGCAGCCTGCTCCCGCTCGTCCCCATCGCCCTCGCCGCGCTCGCGTACCGGACGCTGGGCTGGGCGCCGGCCGTGCGCACCGACTACCTTCCGCACGCGCTGATCACCGGCTTCGAGACCCGAGGCCCCCGGGTCGGAGGGTTCGGCCGGAACCGGCGCCCGGACGCGGTCGCCGCGCTCGCGGCCGGCCCGCTGAGGGTGGAGCGGCCCGCCTGCGAGCGGACGGTGAACCCGCAGATCGAGGCCAGATACGACGAGGACGTCCGCAAGGCCTTCACCGCGGCCAACGGAGAACCGCTCGTCGTCTGGCGGCTCGCCAGCGTCATGGGCGATCAGGAGCGCCTCTTCAAGCGGCGCGCAGGGGACTCCGGCGGTGGCGGGGGCACGGACGCCCAGCTCGCGAACCTCCGGCTGGCCTCCCAGCTGGGGGCCGCCCTCTTCCGCATCGCCCTCGCGGAGCCGGGCACCGAGGCCGAGGTGACCGTAGGCGGCCGCACGCTGCGCTACCCGGCCGAGCGGGGCGAGGAGGTCGGCGCCGGCACCTGGCAGACGGCCACCGCCTTCGCCCTCATCACCGGCGCACGCGAGGACCTAGCTCCCCTGGTCCTTACCGGCCCCGCTTTCGCCCGCCCGGACGGCTCCGCCTTCAGCGCGTACCGCGAAGCCCTCCACGCCTACCTCAAGGGCGCCGATCCCGAACCGGCCGCGCAGCGGGCGCTGCAGCAGGCCGAACAGGCCGAGGACTGGGGCTTCGCCATGCCGCCCGCCGTACTGCTGTCGCAGCTCGTGGACGGCGACGAGGAGAGCTTCAACCTGGCCCTGGCCGATGCGCTCGAAGCCCACCGCGACTACTACCAGATCGCCGACCGTGCCGACGACCCGGACGCCTCCGTCAACCTCGACATCCTCGGCCTGGCCTGCCACGCCCGCCGCCGCGGCTGGGCCATCCGCGTCAAGTCCCCCTACCTTCCGCAGGACCTCCTGCGGGCCGCCGAACCCTTCTCAGATCTCTAGCAGCCAGCCGTGAAGGAGAGGTTGATCGGTACTTGGCGGAGTTCATGGTGGGACGGTGAACGGCGGGGTTCTGGCCCCGCCGTGACGCAGTGTTCTACGCATGGGCAGGGCCGACCCATCGGGCTGGCCCTTGCCTCAGCAGCTACCGCCTGCGGCCCGGCAGGGTGTGGCGGGCTGGCAGCACGGATCACGGTGTCAGTCGCCTCCGCCACCACAGGAGGAGCCGCCACCGCAGGAACCACCGTCCCCGCAGGAGAAGGTCACGCCGTCATTCGTCCACGATCCGGCACGCCGTTGCCTCCGCGATGGCCTTCTTCCGAATGCACCGCCTCGCCATGCCTGGAAGAGCCCCCAGGTGAGACCGATCCCCACGATCACCAGGTATTCCACTTCCGTTACCCCCGTTCCTCTTCATTCTTGCCCATGGGCAGGATTCACCCCATGAACCCGCACGACGGTTGTGTAGTCCGTCAGCATCCGCCGCGAGGCGGGTGATCCCGACGGCTTGACCCCGGCGATGGGCGCGGCTCCGGCTTTGTTCAGCGGCGGAAACGCCGGTTGTGCATCTGAAGATGGGCCCCGCCGCCGACGACGACGGACAGCTGCCGTCGGCGCTCAGCCATCCCCTTGTGGATACCGCATGCCCCGGTGATGCCGCAGTGGACGACCAGCCGTCGACCCCTACGACACCACGAGTTCAACTTCAGTAGGACGCGAAGCGCTTCGCGCCTGCCGTGGCACCGTGGGTAGATGAGGCGTTCGGTCGCCAGGGCCTTCCTGGCGACCACGGACGGCACCAACCAACATCCTTGGTCCGCGTCGCGTCGCGTCACGGCTGAGGGGTGCGGGCCTCGCGGCCGAGGGCCGGAGCCCGGTCACGTCGACGTCCCACCGTAGACCTGCACGTGCGCCAGCCCCCGCTCGCCGAAGCGGATCTCGACACGCACGTGGTCGGCAAGACCGTCTTCGCCCGAGCCGATGTTGCCGGCCGAGCAGAGATCGGCGTCAGCGCAGTGGCGGACGGTCGCGTCGGGGTAGGAGGCGCGCAACCACCCTTCTGCCTCGGCTTGCGGGACCTGGAAGCTCAGGTTGTACCAGGTCGTCTGCCACTGGCCCATGGTGCACCGCTTGTGCTGCGTGCCCTCGGGCGGTTCGACGGCACGCACGAACCGGATGGCCTCGTTGCAGGAGACAGGTGCTTTGCCGTCCAGAGCCGCTTTGACCTGGAAGAGGAACCAGCCGGCCAAGGACAGTGCGCCCACTGTCGCGGCGGTCGCGATTCCGATCATGGTGTTTCTGCGTCGAGTGGACAAGAGAGCTCCCGAAGATGATCACTGAACATGTTCAACGACGAGCTCCGGCGCCCGTTGGTTCCACCTTCTGTACGTGCTCCCGGCGCCGGGCGGAATCCCCGCGCCGAGGTGTGGGCCTGCCCGTCAGACCCTGCGCCGGTGGCCCCCCACGCGGTGCCCCAGCCGCCGGCCGAACGTCTCGCAGAAGCTCGCGGACAGCGGAGGGCCGGCCCCAGAAGTCGAAGGCGAGAGCACCCACCGCGAAACCGATCTCGCCAAGGGTGCGGCGCATCCCCCGTGAGAGCTACCAGGGCTGTCCATCGGCGGGTGATTCGCGGACGCCTCCGGATTCCTAGCGTGGTTGTCAGGTCGCCGCCGGTGCGACCACCGCCACAGGGGAGGCCATCATGAGCACGACATCCGCTACGAAGCACGCTGCGAAGAACGAAGACGAAGCGGACCCCGGTCCGGACAGCGAGCCGGTTGGTCGGGGCGGCCGTTTCGGCAGGATCCTGCGCTCCCCGCTCGGCTGGACGGTGACCGGGCTGGTCGGGGTCGGGCTGGTCGCGAGTGTGACCGCGACGGGGCCCGGTCCGGTCCCGGTGCTGGGTGCGGCCGCCGCGGTGGCCGTGTACGCGCTGGTGATGCGCCGGCTCGCGGGGCGTGCCACGCCGGAGATCGCCCGGCCCGGCGCGCTGCGCGAGGCGCTGCTCGGCGGTGGGATCGGTCTGGGCTTCATCCTCGTGTCCCTGCTGCTGATCTCGTCGTTCGGGGGCTATTCCTTCTCCTGGGCCGGGAAGAGCCTGCTTCCGGTCGTCGGGTCCGCGGTCATGGTGCAGATCGGTACCGCGGTCACCGAGGAGCTGATGTTCCGCGGCCTGTTCCTGCAGGGCCTGGAGCAGCGGTGGGGCAGCCGGATCGCCATCGTGGTGACCGCGGTGGTCTTCGGTGCCGCCCATCTGGGCGGGGCGGGGGCCGGCCTGTGGAGCGCGTTGGCGATCGCTCTGCAGGCGGGTGTGATGCTCGGCGCCGCGTACCTGTGGCGGCGCAGCATCTGGTTCGTCTCGGGCCTGCACTTCGCCTGGAACACCGTTCAGCAGCTGGCCGGTGTTCCGCTCTCCGGGCACACCCCCGACGGCCTGTTCACGGTGGAGGCCCGCGGTTCGTCGCTGCTGACCGGCGGCAACTTCGGTCTGGAGGCATCGGTCGTGCCCATCCTCCTCAGCGTGCTGATCACCGTCCCGATGTTCGTCGTCGCCCGCCGGGGCGGTAGCCTGCTGCCCCGGCGGCGGGCCCTGCACTGACACAGACCGACCGGAGGATACGGAAGTGACGTCCCGTCAGGCATCTTGGGGCCTCTCGCGGCTCCGGGCACCGCTCAACTGGTGGAGGGAAGAGGGCGCTTCCTTCCAGGACGGCGTCCTGGCCCCGGTGCTCGCGCTGCTCGCCTTCGCGCCGACCCTGTCGAACATCGGCGCGCAGATCGGCGATCTGCCCGAGCGACCGGCGAGCGTGCTGAGCATCGCGCTGACCCTGGCCCAGACCCTGCCGCTGGCGGCCCGGCGCCGGTGGCCCGCAGCCTGTCTGGCCGTCGTCGCCGCTGCGTTCGCCGCGCACCAGGCGCTGGGCTTCGCGACGACGTTCGGCAGCGTGGGCCTGTATGTCGCGCTGTACTCGGCCGGGGCCCATCAGGTCCGCTTCCGCCGGAGCACGGCGGCCGCAGCGAGTGCGGGCTACGTCGCCCTGGCCTTCGTCCTGAACCGTCTCGGCTCACCGCTGGGCGTCGCGGACTTTTCCGCGTTCTATCTGACTCTGGCTGCGATCTGGCTGGTGGGGAGCAGCGTGCGCGCGCGCAGGGCGCAAGAGGCGGAGCGGCGGCGGCTGGCCGCCGAGGTGGCCACGGCGGCCGAGCGGGCCCGGATCGCCCGTGAGCTGCACGACGTGGTCACCCACCACGTGACGGCCATGGTGGTCCAGGCCGACGCGGCACAGTTCCTGATCACTTCCGCGCCGGAGCGGGCCGGAGAGGGGCTGGTTGCCGTCAGCGACACCGGGCGGCGGGCGCTGAGGGAGCTGCGGTACCTGCTCGGCGTGCTGGAGGCGACCGGCGAGAGCGCGGCCGGAGAGGCGGCGCGTGCGGAGCGGGCCCCGACCCTGGGGCGGGTGACGGACCTCGTCGAAGGGGCCCGCAGGTCCGGCCAGCCGGTCGAGTTCAGCGAGCAGGGCGAGCGGCGGCCGCAGCCGGTGGACGTGGAACTGGTCTCCTACCGTGTGGTGCAGGAGGCGCTCACCAACGCGATGAAGTACGCGGCCGGGCAGCCGACACGGGTCTCGGTCCGCCACGGCGGGGAACGCATCGAGATCACGGTGATCACCGACGGATCCGCCGGCTCCCCGCAGGTCGCACCAGTACCGCACGGGCCGGGACCGCAGGGCGGGCGAGGTCTTGCCGGGCTGCGCGCCCGGGTGCGGATGCTCGATGGTCAACTGGAGGCCGGACCCCGGCCCGAGGGCGGATTCGAGGTCCGCGCCACGATTCCCACCGAACCCGTGCAGGAGTAGCCCCGTGAGCCAGAGCGACGCGCCGCCGCCGATCCGCGTACTCGTCTGCGACGACCAGGCACTGGTGCGCACAGGCTATGTGACCATCTTCTCCGCGCAGCCTGACATGGAGGTCGTCGGCGAGGCCGAGAACGGGCACGAGGCGGTCCAGGCCGCGCGGCGGCTGCGTCCCGACGTGGTCGTGATGGACATCCGGATGCCCCTGCTCGACGGTATCCAGGCCACCTCGCAACTGGCCGGACCCGATGCCGAGGACCCGCCGAAGGTCCTGGTCGTCACCACCTTCAACGTCGACGCGTACGTGTACGACGCCCTCAGGGCCGGAGCGAGCGGCTTCCTCCTCAAGGACGCACCCCCGGCCGAGCTGGTCAACGGGATCCGGACGGTGGCCCGGGGCGAGGCCCTGCTCGCGCCCGCGGTCACCCGCCACCTCATCGGCCACTTCGCCGAGCACATCCGCCCCACCAACCCCGAACGCGAGAAGGTCGTCAAGGCACTGACACCGCGCGAGCTGGAGGTGTTCCGGAAGGTGGCCGAGGGCCTGTCGAACGCGGAGATCGCCGAAGCCCTCTTCATCGCCCCGGAGACCGTCAAGACCTACGTCTCACGGATCCTGGCCAAACTGGGCCTGCGCGACCGGGTCCAGGCGGTCGTCCTGGCCCACCGCGCCGGTCTGGTGTCCGGCACCGCCTGACCGACGGTTGTCCGGCACCGCCTGACCGACCGGCCCCGACCAGCCTGGAGCCGGGCCTCTCCTGGGGCCCGACAGCTCCAGGGCCCGGCGGCGAAGCCGGCGTGGAGGCCGTCCGGCCGGTGACTCGAAACAGCATGCGTGAGCCGGAGGCGGCACCCACCGGGGCGTCGTCCACCGGGGCGTCGTCCACCGAGGCGGTCTTCACATGCCGGACCGTCGCGAGCATCGTCGCGGTCCTGCGGATCTCTTCCAGGTCCCGCAGGGTGGGCGCCTTCGAGCCCAGCCCGTACCGGGCCAGCGCCGCCGTCCGCGCAGGCCGGCCCCCCGCCGGTCTCTACCGGACCGGCCCCGAGCGCCCGCACCTCCCGGGCCCGGTCCAGAGCCTCGCGCATTGCCGTCCCCGACACCCGCACCGGCCCGGTCCGCAGCTGCTCCGGCTCCGAGACCCGCCTGCCGGAGGGCGCCCCTTCAGCAGATCGCGCATCGCCTGCCGCAGCCCGTCCGGCACCGCCGCAGCCTTCGGTGGTTCTGCTTCCGCGCCCCGTACCCAGCCCACTCGGTCGCCTCGACGCCGAGCTGCTCGGCCGCGCACCGCACCACCGCGGCCGGCACGAGCGCCAGGTCCTCGGTCGGGAAGACCGGAAGTCAACGGGCATGACCCGGAACGTAGGGCCGCTGACCAGCACGGACGGGGGAGTCACCGAACCGGAAGCAAGATCGGCCTGTTTCTCAGAGGCCTGGATCGTCGGTCAGAGCAGCCGCGGTCAAGGTGAGGTGCTGGACCAGGAGCGCGGCTGCGGTGTCGGCGTCGCGGGCCAGCGCCGCCTCCTCCAGCCTGCGATGTTCCTCGGCGCCGTCCCGGTCGGGGTTGCGGTGCGCCGACCAACGGCGGGCCAGCTCACTCGCGGTCCACAACCGGTCGAAGGTCTCCAGCAGTGCGCTGTTGTCACACCCCTCCAGCAAGGTGCGGTGGAAGGCCCTGTGCGCCTCGGCCCAAGCGCTCGTGTAGTACTCGCTCTCCTGCGGCGCGTACGCCGGAGTGCGCACCAGGCGATGGTGGGCGGCCCGCACGCGGGCCTCCCAGTCGACGTCGCCGCGTTCGATGGACATGCGCAGTACGACCGGTTCGACGGTCCGGCGGGCTTCCGCGATCTCCTGCCAGCGGCGGTCGGAGAAGGACGGGACCGCGAAACCGCGGTTGGGCAGCCGGTCGGCGAGCCCCTCGCCGACCACCCGCACGAGCGCCTCGCGCACCACGGCCAAGCTGACGCCCTGCTCCTTGGCGAGATCCTGCGGCTTGAGGGGGGCGCCGGGGGCGTGGTCCCCGCGCATGATCGCGTCTCGCAGGTGTGCGTAGACCTGCTCGGAAAGCATCTGCTTCCCCGGCGGGGTGGACGAGTGCGCCGTCTGAGTCATGAGCCCACCCTAGACGATCCACCAGATAATCGATTATCAGTGTTACTGTCGATTCGGCAGCTGATGAGGCCGCCCTGGTCCAGAAAGGAACGACCGCCGTGCCTGCCGACGACCCCTTGGCCCGTCTCCCCAGGCGGTCTCGTCCACTGTCACCAGCACCACCGTCGCCGACGGCGCCGCGTGGCCGCCCGAGCAGTACTCCTCCGGCCTGCCTGGCGGGAAGGGCATATCCCCGCAGCTGTCCTGGAGCGGCGCCCCGGACGGCACCAAGAGCTGTGCCGTCAGACCGCCTGACGGCACCGGCTCACAACTGCCCGAGGGTGCCCACCGGTTGCCAACGACGCCCGCGCGGCCCACTACATCGGCGCCGCCCGCCGGCCGGACACGGCCCGCACCGTTGCTTCATCGTGGTGCACGCCCTCGACATCGACTCCCCGGAGACACCACCGCCATGCACCTCGACGACCTTCCCGACTCCGCCCTCCTCGGCGACGGCCCGATGGACCTGAACGCCGTCCGTGACGTCAGCCGCGCCGTCAGCGCCGCCCACCTGTTCGTCTACCTTGCCCCCGAGAGCACGGAGGAGGCCGCCGGGTTCGGCGTGACCGACCCCGGACCGGCGTATCTGGCCTTCCGGTCGGCCGCGATGGGCGCGGTTCCGTGGCAGGTCACGCTCGCGGCCTTCTACAACTTCAGCCCGCGGGCAGTGCGGGCCATGGCGGGCGTGTGGGACGCCGCGCCGCCTGAGCGGTGGCAGGCCGCCCGTTTCCTGGCCGCCGGTCGGGCGATGCGGCGCGTCAACGTACATCTCACGGACGACCACCTTGCCGAGGCGCGCTTGCTGATCGACCCGGTCGTCGCCGGTGCCGACTACGCCGGCAAGGTGCTGGCAGCCGCGAACGCCTCGGTCGCGCTTCCATCCGATCCTCTTGTCGCACTGTGGCAGCAGATCACGGTGGCGCGCGAGTGGCGCGGCGACGCCCATCTCGTCGTACTCGCCGACAACGGCCTCGGGCCGTGCGACTGCCTCGTCCTGCACACCGCAACCGGCCGCCTCCCGAGACCTCTCGCGCGAGCGACCCGTCAGTGGGACGACGAGGAGTGGAGCGCAGCGACGGCACGCCTCGTCGCGCGCGGCTGGCTCGACTCCCACGGCGGGGTAACCGACGCTGGCAGTGCGGCACGCGAGCGCATCGAAGTGGAAACGGACGAGCACTGCGCCGCGCTATGGGCCCCGATCGGCACCGCGGGTGCCCGCCGCTTCGCCTCGCTCATCGCGCCGATCACCCACGCGTTCACCGCGGCGGGAACGTTCCCGGCCGTTCATGGACGGTCTGATCTCGCATAAACGGTCCTTCGCACGAGGAAGATTGCAGACCGCAGGTACGACCAGCCGCCGCCGGTACGCCGTCGGGTTGCCATGTGGCTGCCATTCCAGGAGGAGCCACCGGATGAGGTGACAGCCCGGCCACGACCGCGAACGGCGCCGGTACCTTCCCCTGCATGTCCACCGACACCCCGAGCGTGGCCGATCAGCAGCTGCTCGGCCACGCGCACCGGCACGGGTTCGCCTGACCGAGAAGAACCTGGAGGTCTGGCGGAGCCACCGCCTGCTGCCGGGCAACATCCCCCGGCCGAGGCCTGGGCCGCGGCAAGGGCAGCACCTCCGGCCCGGCGCCCGTGAGACGGACCTGGCCCTGCTGCCGTTCGCAGAAGGCCTCCCGGTGCCGGAGCCCTGGACTTGTGCACTCGCGTTGAGGAGGACCTCATCAGCCGGAACGCGCCCCCGCGCCCGGCCGGGGCCGATGTCAGACCCGCCGCGTAGCGTCGAAGGCGAGGGTCCGGACCGGGACCGCCGAAGACGTGAGGAGCAGGCCATGGGCGAGATCAGCGTCGACAGGCAGCACCTTGACCGGCTGCTGGCCGACAGCGCGAGCACGTACGGAGCCCCCTACCAGCGGGCCTTCGCCGAGCTAGCCGAAGCGCGTCGCGGCCGGCCCGTCGCCGAGATCCTCCCGCTTCTCCGCCGGGCCGCCGACGAGGCACTGCTCGGCTTCACGGACGCGGACCTGCGAGAGCAGGCAGAGGCGATCAGCGCGGGCGAGCCGTACGTCCTGCGCGTCACGGTGGCCTGACCGCGACCGCGCGCCGCGCGCCGCGCAGCAACGTACGGCCACGGGCGGGTCAGACCTTGCGCCCGCCCCGTCCGGGGTGTGCGAGGGCATCGGCGAGCTGCTCGTGGGTCATGTGGGTACGCCCTTTGATGCCGGCCTTGGGGGCCTTCTCGTACAACTCGGCCTTGGTCGGCGACCGTAGCGACACGGCCGCCGAAGTCCCGGTGCGCACGCCCGGTGGCCTGGGAGGCGCTGCCCTTCTCGCCGGTGTCCTTGGGATTGCGGGGCCCGCGCGACGTTCGCGCGCAGGACCTCCATGAGGTCGACCACGCCGGTGGCTGGGCGGCCGGCTCCGCCTTCTCCACCGTCTCGCCCGCGCCCTCGGCGTCGATGAGCGCCTTGACCTTCTCCTGGAAGGTGTCGTGGAAGTCGTCCGGGCTCCCGTCGGTGCTGAGGGCGTCGATGAGCTGGTGGGCCATCTTCACCTCGGCCGCGGTCGGCTCCGTCCTGCCCGGCAGGTCGGGGACTCCCTGGTGCGGGTCGCGGATCTCGTCCGACCGGTGCAGCGTGTCCACGGCCAGCAGCCCTTTCTCCGCCTTCAGAGCGACGAGGTACCCGCGGCCACGCATCACGAAGATGGCGACGCGCGTGGCGTACGGGCCACTCAGCAGTGTGACTGCCACCATGGCGACGGCAGCCGTATCGGCCCTCCTCCGCTGCGGTAGCAACCCCGTCCATGGAATTCATTCGTCTCCCGCAACGAAAGGCGATCGCGTCGTGTACATGATGCGCGAGGTGTTGAGAGCCGAACGAGGGAAAGCGCCGGAGATCGTGGCGGCGTTCAAGACCCTCACCGCGGTGTTTGAAGAAGCCGGATACACGAACCGGCGCATCTACGTCGACTACGCCGGCCCCATGGACACGGTCGTCTGCCAATGGGAATTCGACAGCCTCGACCAGTACTTCACCATGGAGCGAGGGTTCTTCGAGAATCCGGACGAGAACGCGTTGTCGCTGATCAACACGTTGAACAGCTACGCGACATCCGGCTACAAGGAGATCTACGAGGTCATCCAGTAGCGGATCATCGAGGCCCAGAGCTCTGTGGCCGCAGGGACCTGCGGCGCTGCCGCGACCGAGTCAGAAGCAGTTCGCACAGTTCGAGGCAGAGCTGGCCAAGGGGCCGGCCGCGTACGGCTGGGAGGAGCGACGCCGGACTCTGAGCCGTGTGAAGACGGTGATCGGCCGGCGTTTCCACCGGACCTACACGATCCAGGGCGTGCGCAAGCTCTTGGTCCGCAACGGCTGGTCCTGCCAGGTGCCAACCCGCCGCGCCAAGGAGCGCCGCAAGGTCTCCCGCGGCACCTGCGCCCGCGCCTACGGCACCGCCTGCATCCACGAGCACGCCTGCGTCCGCTGCTCCCTCCTACGCCCCGACCCCGCCCAGTGCGGCCGGCTCGTGGAGATCCGCACAACCTCCTCGACCGGATCGCCGGTGCCGAGCGCGAAGGCTGGCACGGCGAGACCGGAGGGCTCCGCGTCAGCCTCGCCGGCGCCGGATCCAAGATCGGCCACATCGACTCGGCGGCAGCCGACGGGCCGGTCCTGCTGGGGCTCCCCACGCCGCGGCCTGCCCGGCAGGGGCGATCAGGCGACGGGCAGCGTAGATGGCCAGACGGCACGACGACGCAGGTCAAGGTGTGATCAACATGGCCAGCCCGGTCTGGAGGACCGGACCGGAGCCGTCTCCTTCGGCCTGGTCTCACCTCCGGTCGCGCTGTGCACCGCGACCGACAGCCACACGATCCGCTTCCACCAGCTCCAGCGCGGCACCGCGGACCGGATCCGCAACCGGCGCGTCAACGAGCGCACCGGCGACGAAGTCGACCTCGACGACATCGCGCCGGGACCTTCGTGATGCGCGGGCGCGAGTACCTCATCGCCCTGAAGCCCGAGGACGACCTGCTGACCCTGCACAACCTGCACACCCTGCACTGGGCCGACGAGATCCGCGACCTCCACACCGAGGTCCCCGACCTGCCGGACAATGCGGAGCCGACCGCGGCCGAGGTGAAGATGGCCCACCAGCTCATCGACGCCCTCACCACCGACTGGGACCCGCAAGCCTTCCACGACACCTTCCACGACCCTTCCAGGAGAAGGTCAAGGCCCTGATCGAGGCCAAGGCCGCCGGCGAGAGCGTGGAGAAGGCCGAGCCGGCCCGCCCGGCCCACCGGTGTCGTCGACCCCGTGGAGGTCCTGCGCGCGAGCGTCGAGCGGGCCCGCAGCCCGAAGGACCCGGTGAGAAGGCCAGCGCCTCCACCACCACGGGGCGCGGGAAGAAGCCAGCCGCGAAGAAGCGCACGGGGAGCTCGGGCGCTTCTTCGCTGCGGTCGCTGACCAAGGCCGAGCCGTTGGAGAAGGCCACCAAGGCGGGCGTCAAAGGACGCTCCAGCATGACCCACGACCAGCTCGCCGAAACGGGACCGTACGCAGGCCGCTCCCGGGCCGCCTGCCCATGGGCCAGGTCAGGCGACCTTCTGGAGCTGGCGCAGCTCTGCCTGGCCGAAGAGGAGGGCGTAGCCGCCGGGGAGGTGGCGCAGGATCCGGGCGAGGAGGCCGGGGCCTGCCAGGCGTGAGACGACGGAAAGGACTGCTCCGGTGTCCCAGCGGGCGATGGCGGGGGTGGCGCCGGTGCGGGCGGCCAGGTCCTTGATGAAGCCCCAGCCGGTGAGGTGTTCGGTGTCGGGGATCTGGGCGGTCAGGACGAGGGCGGCCTCGACGGGCAGGCAGCGGGCGAGGTCGACGCGTTCGTCTCCGACGAGCTGCCGGCCGAGGGCGGCGAGAACGGTGCGGACGGCTGCCTCGGCGCGTTCGCGGGTGGGGTAGGCGCCTTCGTAGCGCACGCGTTCCAGCATCTGCTCGAACGTCATGGCGGGACGGGCCTGGTCCGGTCGAGGCTGGTCGTACATGGTGCTGCGGCTTTCTCGTGAAGGGCCCGGCGCTCGGGCGGACGGTCAGGTGGGCTGGGGGTGGCCGAAGAGGAGGTCGAAGCCGGGCGGGAGCTGGAGCAGGACCTCGCTCAGGAGGGCGTCTCCTGCTGCGGCGGCGACCGTGGACAGGACGGCGCCGACGTCCCACAGGGCTGTCTTCTCGGTGGCGCCTTCGATCCAGGCCGCGGTCGCGCGGACGAAGCGTTCGGGGGAGAGCGGTTCGGCGGCCTGCAACGGGTTGAGGAGGATCAGGGCGTAGGTCTCGGGGAGGCGGGCAGCGAGCTGGGCGCGCACGGTGCCGACCAGGTGTGCGCCCAGCAGGGCCAGGACGACGCGGGCCACCCGTGCGGCTTCCTCCCGCGTTGGGTACTCGCCGCGTTCCTGGATGTGGTCCAAGAACGCCTCCTGGCGCATCGGCATCACGTCACCTCCAAGGCGGTGGGGAGGCGTCGACGGGGGTACGGAGGACGGGTGCCGGAGGGAATCGGTCCCGTCCTCCGCGGCTGGTGTGGCCTGTTCAGCCGGAGATCTGCTTGCGGCCGGACCCACTGGCGATGGCGATCTTGCGGGGCTTGGCGCGCTCGGCGATCGGGATGCGCAGGGTCAGGACACCCGCGTCGTAGTCGGCTTCGATGTGCTCGGTGTCGAGGGTGTCGGCCAGCACGACCTGGCGGGAGAAGACACCCAGCGGCCGCTCGGAGAGCTCCATCTGCACACCGTCGGACTTGCCCGTGGGCCGGCGCTCAGCCTTGACGGTGAGCATGTTCCGCTCGACGTCGATCTCGATCGCCTCAGTGCTCACGCCGGGGAGGTCGAAGGCGATCACGTACACGTCGCCGTCGCGGTAGGCGTCCATCGGCATCACGGACGGCTTCGACCACGTGCCCGACGCGCCGGACAGCTGCTGAATGATCCGGTCCATCTCGCGGAACGGGTCAGTGCGCATCAACATCGCGAAACACCTCCAGTTGGTTCGGGCAGGAACTGCCAATGCGCTTCAACGTGCTCCCGTTGTAACATGTCATCGAAGCGATGACAAGCAAGACGTCATCTGGAGGATGACAGATCACGGAGACCCTCATGACCGAGGCCCCCCAGCCGACCCCGCCCGTCACCTTCCTCGCCGCCGCCGCGGCGCTGGAGACCATCACCCAGGCCGTCCAGGACGCCCAGCACCCCGCCGCGGGGACGCCGGCGGCCGCGCCGCAGGCCGGCCCGCACCCGGCTCTGGCCGCGCTCCTGATGCTGCGCGAGGTCCGCGAGCAACTCGCCGGCTGGGAGAGCGGCCTGATCGAAACCGCCCGCGGACAAGGAGCCAGCTGGGCCGATCTCGCCGGTCCCCTCGGAGTCGCCAGCCGCCAGGCCGCCGAACGCCGCTACCTGCGCCTGCGCCCGGGCGCGGCCGGGACCACGGGCGAGCAGCGCGTGCAGGCCACTCGCGACATGCGCGCCGCCGACCGCACCGTGACCGCCTGGGCCCGCGACAATGCGGCCGACCTGCGTCGCCTCGCCGGCCAGATCACTGCCCTCACCGGCCTGCCCGCCAGCGCCCGGAGTGCCGTCGAGGACCTGAACGCAGCCCTCGGCGACAACGACGCCGCCCGCCTCGTGCGTCCCCTGAGCGACACCCGGCCCCACCTGAGGCCCGAGGACGCCGCACTTGCCGAAGACATCGACGCCATGACCCGGCACACCAACCAGCTCCGGCAGGACACCCACGACCAGCGCAGCACGTGACCCACCCGGGACTGGAGCGGCGACGGCACGGCACCCGGTGGATCCGCCACGGCCTCCTGGGCGCTGGAGCGCGAGGACGACGCGCTGTGGAGCGGCGAACGCCACGCCGGCATGGCCGGTGCCGAGTCCCTGCGGCATCAGCTCGGAGGGATCCGCGCAGCAGGCCCGCCCGCCAGATGCTCGATGGGGACACCGCCGTCGGCATCGAGGTGCCCGAACCCGCTGTGGCGGATGTACCGTTCACCGTCCGCGCGACCGGGCCGACGGTCACCGAACGGACGCTTCCGGCCTGCCTGTCCCTCCCCTCCGCCCGGGCCGCTCGCCGACGCCAAGCCGGTGATGTTGCTGCCGGACGGCACGGGCGGGGCGGCCGCCGAACTGACGGCCTCGGAGGGGACCTGGGTCCTGCGGGCGGTGTGCTGTGAAGTCGTCACCGTAGGCGAGCCGTGAACATCTGACCGAGCCCAAAGGTGTCCGATGCACAGGTGCCACCGAAGGGCAGCATGGGCCACGGAAAGGCCCAGTGCGAACAGATCCATTCCATCCCATGAGCGCGAGACGATCCACTATGCTGAGCAACCGGCCAACTGCAGGCTGGAGTTGGCGTTCAGCGTCTGCGCCTGTGCCCAGATGCAGGTTTCCGCGGACCAGGCGGCTTGCGCGTTCGTCAACAGAAGGCGACGGTCTGTAGTTCCTCGTAGTGGAAGGCGCATGGTGATGGTGACGTTCACGGACGACCTCACGACTCATCAGATCGAGGCTGAGACGATCGCAGACTTCGAACGGCAGTTCACGGAGGTCTTCCTCGCCCCGACGGCCTGCGTGGACGCGGGAGGAGCCTGCTGGCTCGATTCCGAGTGCTGCCCGGGCATGATCTGTTCATGGTTCCGCTGCACTCAGAAATGAAGGTGCCCACCGGGGTCGTATTAACCGAACTCCGCAGTGGTGGCGTCCTGTTGGACACGGCCCGGCCCGTGGCAGCCTTCGTCAATCCAGTGGCCCTCGGCTGGCTGCGCGGCCAGCGGCCGACTGCCGAGGAGGATCTCGCGTACCGCCGGTGCGTGGACAAGTGGCGCGCTGCCGGGCTCGTCAGTCCCGACGGCAGCGCCCCTCCCATTCCCGACCCTGTACTCGCGGCCATCAGGGCGCGGGCTGACCGGATCGCGGTGCCGCATCCGGTCCTGGTAGTGGCCATGGCTACGGAATGCGGATTCTGCGCCCAGCTTTCTGCGGACCTGGCTGCGAACACATCCGTGATCTCCGGTCTGGATGCTTCCGTCCTCTTGGTGAACGGCGCGCAAGGCGACGTCTTGGGCTTGCCCCTCACCCGTCGGGTCCGGGAGCAGCTCACCGGGGTCGGCCAGCTGTTGTCACGGCTCGGCACCCCCAGCGGCGCACTCCTTACACTCGATCATCCGTCCCGGACTGTGGTGGGATATCCCGAGGTCAGCGCCGAACTGGTCCAGCTGAGTGGTGGAGACGCCACGGCCACGGTGGTCGAGGCCCCCACTACCTGTTCCCTCAAGGTTGCTGGTGAAGGTGTGGACACCCTGGTGGCGGCAACCGCCGACAACGGCCACACCGTCGGCGTAGCCGTCCGTGGCGCCGACGTGTTGGATGCGGTTCGCTCGGCGACGGGCGAGGGGCTGCGCGGTGTCTACGCTCCCGTCACTCTCACCGCGGAGCGGCCGGGCTCGCTGTTTCTGCTCTACCGGGGCGGCGAACTGCTCGCCCGAACGCGAACCTCAGCCGCGTTGCAACACACCCTTGCCGATGTACTCACCGGATACGGCACTTCCGGATACGGTGAGATGACACTCTTGTGCGCCACGGCTCTACACCGGGCAGGACACGCGGTCTTACTGCCCCGGAATTGGATGACGGATCTTGTCACGCACTCCACACGCTTGGAGCGCGCAGGTTGGCGCATCTGCCCACGGCCGTATGCCACATTGCGTCCGTCGAACGGGCAGCAGCCGCTCTTGACCGGCTCCCCCCTCGGCCCGCGCGCGGGCATCCCCGTCAGCGGCATCCTGACGCACCTGCCGCAGGCCGGAGGAGTCCTGACACGACCGCAGTTGCTCGCAGAAGTCGTCAACTGGATTCGTCGCCCTGTTCGCGCCGACGCCGTGAGTTCGCTGGCAACTGCGATCGGCGCCCTGCCAGTGCACGCTGGTACATGGCCCGAGGCCCTCTCCCACCTCCTTGCGGCGTCGCACACAGTCTGACGCTCGCACGGCCTGCGCATGACCGAGTGGGTCCACGAAAGGCAAGAGCCACCACTACGGCGCGGGCAAGGCGCAGTGCGACACCGGCAGGAATGCGGCCAAGACCGTCTGCCGGAACCGGCAATCCGGCATGGAATCGTCTTGAGCGAGCTAGTCTCCACCCGCATCCGCAGCACGCTGCCAAGCTGGGCCTGCCCCACCTGGCCGAGGCCCCGACTCAGTAGGCTCAGCGGGCCGACGAGGCCACGACGGGCTACCTCGACTTCATCGACCTCTTCCTGTCCGAAGAACTCGCAGTCCGCGACGACCGCCGCTTCCGCCAGGGCCTGCGGCTGTCGAAGCTCAGACGAGGAGTTCTCGTTGCTTGAGACGGCTGGACGGCCGTCCCCGATCCGCTCCTTGGCAGTCTGGTGCGGGGCCGGGCGTCAACGGACCCGGTGTTCCTCCATTGGTGCCCGCCGGAGTATCGCGTCGCCGACGCGCGGCAGGTGCGGGGTGTGGTTGACCAGGCGGGCCGAGTTGCCGACGACCGCGATGCTGCTGGTGTTGTGGAGGAGGGCCGCGAGGACGGGGTTCATGGAGCCGCCGGCGCCGGCTACCAGGCCGAGCAGGTTGACGCCGATGGCGAGGCCGTAGTTCTGACGTACGACGCGCAGGGTGTGGCGGCTGAGTTCGACGACGGCGGCGACCTGGCGCAGGTCGTTGCCTGCGAGGGCGATGTCGGCGGTTTCGAGGGCGACGTGGGAGGAGTGTTCGCCCATGGTGATGCCGACGTCGGCGAGGGCGAGCGCGGGTGCGTCGTTGGTGCCGTCGCCGACCATGGCGACGGTGTGGCCTTCGGTCTGGAGGTCGCGGATCAGCTGGAGTTTGGCTTCCGGCAGGGCGTGCGCGTGCACTTCGGTGATGCCCAGGGCGTCGGCGACGACCTGGGCGGTTTCCGGCGCGTCGCCCGTGAGGAGGATGAGGCGGGACACGCCGAGGCCGCGCAGCTGTTGGACGACGGTTTCGGCTCCGGCCCGTACGGCGTCGGACACGCCGAGCATGCCGATCAGGTCCTGGTCGTGGGCGAGGCAGATGACGGTTTCGCCGCCGGCCCGCAGGCGGTCGGTCCAGCCCTGGGCCTCCTCGGTCAGTCCGACGCCGTGCTGGCGCAGCAGGGCGGGGCTGCCGACGAGCAGCTGGGTGCCGTCGAGTTCCGCGCGCATGCCCATGCCGAGGACGACCTCGCACGCCTGGTGGATGGGGATGTGCAGGTGCTGTTCCTCGGTGCGGGCCACGATGGCCTGGGCGAGCGGGTGGCGGGCGTGGAGTTCGCCAGAGGCGGCCAGGCTGAGCACCTCGTCGGCCGTGACGTCCTCGCTGAGGGTGACGACGCTGGTGACCAGGGGCTTGCCGAAGGTGAGCGTGCCGGTCTTGTCGAAGACCACGGCGGTGACCCGGCCGATGCCCTCCAGGTGGGTTCCGCCCTTGATGAGGGTGCCGCGGCGGGCGCCGTTGCCGATGGCGGCGCTGATGGCGGTGGGTGTGGCCAGCCCGGCGGCGCACGGGCAGGCGATCAGCAGCATGGTCATCGCCCGGCGGGCATCCCGCGTGACCAGGTACGTCAGACCGGCCAGCGCGAAGGAGACCGGGACGAAGCGTCTGGTGAAGCGGGTGGCCACGGTTTGGATCGGGGCCCGGTCCGACTGGGCCTCCTCGACCCGGCTGATGATCCGGCCGACCGTGGTGTCCCCGCCGACGGAGTCCGCGCGGACGGTGAGCGATCCGGAGGTGACGATGGTGCCGGCGTAGACGTGGGCGCCTTCGCGGGCGTAGACGGGCAGGGCCTCGCCGGTGACGGCCGCCTGGTCCACCAGCGCCTCGCCCGAGAGCACGTGCCCGTCGACGGGGATGCGGTGGTGTTCGTACACGGCGACCACGTCGCCGGGCTCCAGGTCCTCCAGCGCCACCTCGACCTCCACTCCCTCGCGCACGAGCCAGACCCGCTCCTCGCCGATGGTGAGCAGGTCCTCGATGGCGCGGCGGGTGCGGCGCAGGGTGAGGGTCTGCAGGAATTCGCCGATGTTCAGCAGCCACAGGACGGTCAGGGCGACCACGTTCTCGCGCAGCACGAGCGAGATGACGGTGGCGGCGGTGACCAGGGTGTCCGTTCCGGGGCTGCTGCGGCCGCGCAGGGTGCGTAGGGCGCCGCGGAAGAAGGGCAGACCGGTGAAGATCGTGATGGCTCCGAGGACGCCCGAGGAGCCGAGGGTGAGCCGGGGCCGGCCGAGTAGGCGGCGCAGGGCTACGAGGGCTAGGACGGCTCCGCCGACCACCAGACGGGCGACCTCCCCGGTAGAGGAGTCGGGCAGGGAACGGGAGGGCTTGGCCGCCACCACGGCGGCTGGCGGGGCTTCCTCCAGGGCTGTGACCAGGCGGTCGACGTCCAGCTGCTCCGGTGCGACCCAGATCACGACACTGCCGGTGCGTGGGAAGATCCGCAGGGCGCGGAAGCCGCTGATCCCGGTGAGGCGGTCGTCGACGAGTCCTGCACAGCCGGGGCGGTCACGCAGCCACGGCACGGTCAGGCGCGCCCGGCCCGAGGCCACGGAGCGCACCAGCACGGTCGCCGTCATGATCAGTGCTCGTGTCCGTGATCGTGGTTCTCGACCTTGACCGCGGAGGGCGGTGGCACCTCCTCGCCGAGGGAAGAGCGGGCCTCGGCCAGCATGTCACCGGCCTTGAGGCGGGCCTCCTCGGTGGCCTCGGCCAGCCATCGGCTGGCGACGATCCCGCCTGCCAGGCCGCTGATGAGCGCCTTGCGGGCGGCAGGCTTGGCGGCCGGAAGGTTCTTGATGATCAGCGCGCCCACTACGCCGGACACCGCGTAGTGGGCCAGCTTGCCGGTAGCGGCGCTGAGGATTGCGAGGGGATGCATCAACAGCTCCTTCCGTCTGCGCCGGTCAGGCGCGACGGGACCTCCCTTCCAGTGTGACCCCGGCTGGTTCACGTGGTCGACTTGGGGCTTCGGCGCCTTCCTCAGACCCGCGTAGGGGGTCGCGGCCCGGCCGGGAGTTCGGTCCGGGTCGCCTTGGCGGCACGCCGGGAGCCGGTCAGCCGGCAGCCGAGGTGGATCAGGAACGCGAGGGTGGTGACGTAGGGGCTGAGGGACGGTGCTTCCGAGGGCGAGCAGGATCCCGCCCTTCATCGGCACCAGGGCGAAGGCGACGCTCAGCACCGGCAGCAGCACCGGGGAAGCCGTGATCCGGGCGGCGGCTGCCGCCGGCGTGACCAGGAGCGCCAGCACCAGCAGGGCACCGACGATCTGTACGCACAGGGCGACCGCCAGCCCGAGGACCAGTGGCGAAGGTCAGCGGCGGCCAGACGGCCGCGAGAGCGATCAGCACCACCGCGGACGTGCCGACGAGCCACGCCATCTGCGGGGTGTCGACGGCGATGATCTGGCCGGTGAGGATCCGGACTTGTTGGCGGCCCGTCCCTTGTAGAGGGACAGGAAGAGCACACCCAGGCCGAGCCCGAACGGCATGATGATGCCGATGACCGAGTTCCGGTCACGGGCACGCACACGGACACGGACACAAACACCCAGGATTCCGATCGCGGCCGCTGCCACCAGGGACCCCACGATGGACCCGGCTCACTGATCCCGTGCACCGCGAACGGCAGGTCGCGCATGATGACGAACACCCCGACCAGCCCGCCCACCAGGCCCAGCAGGACTCCGGCCAGCAGCGAGTTGTGGGCGAGGGCCAGCAGGTCGCCGTAGTCGGCGGAGGTGAAGATCTGCTGCCAGAGGCCGCCGTCTTCCCCGTTGGCGCAGGGCAGGCGTCCCGTCACGGCTGTTCGCCTCCGTTCACCCCGTTGGCGTGATGGTGAACGGTGGCCGCGTCGGCGTCCCGTAGAGATCCGGCAGGGCGGCGGTGGTCATCACCTCGTCCGGCGGTCCTATCCGGAACCCGCCCGGGGCCAGGTACAGCACGAAAACCACGGCGGTACCGGCGGAGCGGCGCCGCCGGTCCACCAGCGTGGTGACGATGCGCTGGTGCTGCAGGTCGAGAGAGAGCAGCGGCTCATCGCAGAGCAGGATTCGCGGGTCGCTGGCCAGCGCCTGCGCGATACGGAGCCGCTGCTGCTCGCCGCTCGACAGCCTCCCGACGGGGACGTCCCCATAGGCCGTTGCCCCGACGGACTCCAGGATCTCGTCCACTCGGCGGCGGACCGGGCCGGGCGCGAGCGGCAGCCCCCACCGATGCACCCCACCGATGCCCGTCCACCCCGAGCCGGACGAGATCCCGGGCCCGGAGCATCGTGTGGGCGGGCAGGACTTGTGCTCGGGCTGTGGCTTCCCGTAGGCCGCGCGCACGGTACGCAGCGCGTCCTCGTATGAATCGGATTCGGTCTCGATCGTGAACCTCAACGCCCACCCCGCCTTGGCACGCTCTGCCCGGAGGCTCCCCGGCAGGCACTGCCGCACCTGCGTGTTCCGGGGAGGCGGGCAAGCCCAAAGGGGACCTGGGCAAGCCGCCCCGGACGGCGGCGGGGGGCCCCCCCCCCGGGGGGGGCGCCGGGGGGGGGCCCCCCCGCCCCCCCCGCCCCCGGGCCCCCCCCCCCCCCGCCCCCGCCGGGCCCCCAAGTGGTGGGGGTGGTGA
>NZ_JBHXTC010000013.1:60137-140779 GCF_042677605.1 Streptomyces sp. NPDC127106
CGCGGCATCGTAACGTTTTTTAAAACATACACTAAAATTTCATTTCCGCCGGCCCGGTTATATTTTTTAAACCCCACGGGGGGCAACCCCAACCGGGCCCCGGCCCCCCCCCCCCCGCGCGGGGCCCCCCCCACCCCGGCCGGTGCGCGCCGAGGTGGGCAAGCCGGCCGGACATTCCGGCCATCGGGCCTCCGCTCCGGACGCGCAGGCGGGCACCTATGGTGTTCCGTGTGATCGCGAGGCGTTAGGTGGGTCTCGGTATCCCGTCGAACTCCGACGATATCCGGGCAGGAGCATGCTTGGTCAAGCAAGTACTTGAGCGAAGTGATGGTGATCCATGCCATGAGAATTGTTTGCGCACGGAAGAACTCCGGTCCGCTGGGTGGGCCGGGGTTCGGGGGTGCAGCGCCATGCGGGACACAGGGGCGGGGTCAGCCCTGGGTGGCACGCAGGGCCTGCACGGTGGGGCCCAGCTCAGGGTCGCCGGTGAAGGTGTTCAGGGTCGCGGAGAGTACTTCCGTGTAGGTGGCGCGCGCGGCCTGGTAGCGCTGGCGCCCGTCGTCGGTGATCACCGCGTAGACGCCGCGCTTGTCTGACGGGCACAGGTCCTTGTAAGCGAAACCGGCTGTCTCCAGCCTCCCCACCAGGCGTGTGACCGAGGACTGTCCCAGGCCCACCCGCTCGGCCAGATCCTGCATGCGCAGCTCGCTCCTGTCGGAGTGGTGCAGGTGCTCCAGGGAGCGGTACTCCGACAAGCCGATCCCGTGCTGGCGCTGCAGCGCGTGAGTCAGCTCCCGCTCGACGTGCGAGTGCAGGGCGAGTACGCGGTTCCAGACGGCCTGGTCGGACGTGCGCAGGGGTGCCGAGGATGAAGTTGCCATAGGTGCGTCCTCTCGGGGTCGCTGTTTGACAGCAGAGTACATGCTCATGCAAACTCCTGGCGTCCCCCGGTTGTGTCACCGACTCAGCTTGGGCAGGATTTGATTGCAGGTACAAGCAACTTTACTGGAGGTTCCCCGTGCCCGCGCCACTCCCGCCCCGCCCCCGAAACCCGCAGGCGGGCCGGACCCGGCCGTCGTTATTCGAGGAGTGATGTCCCATGCAGACCAGACCCAGCTTCCCGACCACCTCACCCCCCACGTGGAGGAGGCAGTCAGGATCAGCCGCGCGCACGTGGCCGACGGCGGCATCCCCTTCTCCGGGATCGTCGTCCGCGAGGGCCGCGTACTGGGCACCGGCTTCAACCGGGTCCATGAGGACAACGACCCCACCGCACACGCCGAAGTCGTCGCCCTGCGCGCGGCGGCGAAGAAGGTCGGCCGCTTCGGCGTCGCCGGATCCACCCTGATCGCCTCCGGCGAACCCTGCGCCCTGTGCTACATGGCCGCCCTCTACTTCGACGTCGCGCACGTCGTGTACGCGGCCGACCGCAGGACCGCGGGCGCCTACGGCTTCGACTACGCCGACTCCTACTCCCTCTTCTCCAACGACCCCACCACCTGGCCGCTCACGGTGACACACGCTCCGGTCGAGGGACACGAAGTGCCCTTCCAGGAGTTCCTGACCGGCCGGAAAGGCCACCTGCGATGAGCGAACCGGTGAAGATCCAGATCTGGTCCGATTACGTCTGCCCTTTCTGCATGCTGGCCGAGGGCCCGCTGGAAGAGGCCACGCAGGGCCTCGACGTCGAGATCGAGTGGAAGCCGTTCGAGCTGCGGCCCCACCCCCAGCCCACTCTCCGGCCGGAGGACACCTACCTGCCCGACATCTGGCGGCGCGCCGTCTACCCCATGGCCCGCAGTATGGACGTCGACATCACCCTGCCCACCGTCTCCCCGCAGCCCTACACCCGCCTGGCCTCCGAGGGCCACCAGTACGCTGCCGAGCAGGGCAAGGGCACCGAGTACACCCGCCGAGTGTTCCGAGCCTTCTTCCAGGAGGACTTGGACCTCGGGCAGCCGGACGTGCTCACCGCACTCGCCCGCGACATCGGCCTGGACGCCGACGCCTTCCGCGCCGCCCTCGACAACGGCACCTACCGCGACACCCACCAGCAGGCCCTGCGCGAGGCCGCCGCCCACCGCATCCAGTCCGTGCCCACCCTCCTCGTCGGCGGCACCCGCATCGAGGGCGTCCCCCGCGCCGCACAGCTGCGTGCGGCGATCCACGCCGCCCAGGACGAGCAGACCGCCGCCGTCCCGGGCGCCGCCTGCGGACTCGACGGATGCTGATATGGCACCGAGCCACCCCGACCCCCGACCCCCGGCCCCGGGCAGGTACGCGCCGTGGCCCTAGCCGACGCCAGCCACCGAGTTGGCCGGCCTGACCCTGCAACCGGTTCCGTCGGTGTCCGCTTCTCGCGGGCCAAGGTCACCGAACCCGCGCACCTTTGCCCGACACCCCCGCGAGGCGGCCTGCTTCTTCACCGTGGCTGCCGGCGCCGGAGCCGGACGAACTGCACCTCGCGGGCAGCGGCTCCGACTGGTTCGCCGACGCCGGACCGGCCGGCGGCAGGGGACCGACCTGACCGCACTGGCTCGCACCACCACCGCACTGCCCGTCATCGCCAACGGCGGCCTGCACCACCACCACCACCACGACGCCGCCGCACGCGCCCTGGATCAAGGCACGCAGACCTGACGGCCCTGGGCATCGCGGCCCTGGCCAACCCCGACCTCCCGCACGAACTGTGCAACGCCACGGCACTGAACCCGTTCGACCCAGCCGTACTGCACCCTCGTGCCACCGCTCGACAACGCCTGCTTGATCCGCGCCGCCTGACCGGCGCCCCCGGGCCACCCGCCCCGAGCGACGACGGGCCGGCCCGTAACGCGCCGCCCCCTCACCCTTAGTGAAAGGACCCCGCCATGCAGTGGCTCTACCTCGCCATCGCCGTCGCCTTCGAGATCGCCGTCGCCATGGCAGCCGGCAAGGCCGAGGGCTTCCGCAACCGCCTCTGGACCGCCGCCACCCTGATCAGCGGCGCCATCGCCACCTTCTTCCTCAGCAAGGCGCTCCTGACCTTCAACGTCGGCGTCGGCTACGCCCTGTGGACCTCCGTCGCAGGCATCGGCATCACCCTCCTGGGAGCGCTGCTGTTCGGCCAGCGCCTGAGCTGGCGCAAGGCACTCGGCATCGTCGTCATCATCGCTGGAGTCGTCGGCCTCCAGCTCAGCGGCGCCGCCTGAGCCCCCACCCCGTACCCCACCCCACCCCGCCCCACTTCACGAAGGGAACCGCTCGCATGTCCACCCCCGCCCGCAACTCCGCTTCCTCCGCCAACTCCTGGCTCATGCTCCTGCTCGCCGGAGCCTTCGAGGTCGGCTACGCGCTCGCCGTCGGCGGCAGTCACGGCTTCACCCGCGTGTCGTGGTCGCTGGTCGCCGTGGTCTTCTTCCTGCTGACGCTCTGGGCGCTCAGCACCGCCCTACGCACCATCGACGTCGGCATCGGCTACGCGGTCTGGGCTGGGATTGGAGCGGTCGGCGCAGCCCTGCTGGGCCCCGTCTTCTTCGACGAGGCCCTCACCGGGATCCAGGCCGTGTGGCTGGCCGTCATCATCGCCGGAGTGATCTGGCTCAAGCTCGCCGACCGGTCGCAGGCACCGCAGGAGACCGCAGTCGCCGCCACCCCGCCCCGGGATGTCCAGGGCGCCGAAGCCTGACCGGTGGCCCTGAGGCGCCGCCACCCCGTTACCTCTCTCGTGGCCCCGAAACGGGGCGCGTGACGCTCGGTATGGCCGTTTTCCCCCTATCGAAAGCATGACAATGCCGTTCCTTTGGGGTGGTCGACCGTTGGGCCGTTCGTGTTGGTGTCGCGTCTGCAGCGGCGCAGGGTCCACAGGGCGGCGGCGATCGCATCGTCGGCACTTGCCGGGGTTTCAGCCTGGCCTGGCTGTGGGGTCCGGTGGCGGTCAGGTGATCAGGGGCGGGACGGCTGGTGAGGGCTGGCAGGGAGATTCCGGCGGGGTCGAGCATGGCGGCCAACCGGAGCATGGGGACGGCCAGGCCGACTGGGGGCATGTGGTTGGCCCTACCCATGGACGGGGACCATGCTGCGGCACTGGCGGTGGTCTGGTCGTCCGGCAGGGACCCCAGTGGCCCAGTCCGAGAACGTTCCACGGCGGCGTGGGTGAGCCAGTCCGCTGCGGTCAGCTGGTCGACCAGGTGCTGCACAGCCCCAGAACGTGCGCTGGTGTTCGTGGGAGCAGTTTCGCTGCCGCTCGGGCACGATCGGCTCCGGCGCTGTCCCACGGAGGCGGGCGCCGGAGCCGAAATGCCGGCACCTGGATGCTCAGTCGGCTCGTGGCGCCCATGAAGCGGCATGGGTGGACGCGGTGCGCCCGCACGACCAGGCCACGACGACACCCCACACGGCCACGACTGCGATTCCGGCGCCCAGGAGGGCAGCGGACATCCAGCCGCCGTTGCCCAGGTTGATCATCAAGGCGCCCAGAACGGCCGCCACGGTCGATCCGACGACTCCGACGGCTGTCAGGGGCAGGGCGAGGTTGAACAGGGCGATCCGCTGGTAGAAGCTTCTCCCAGTCTGATAGACCGCCAGTGGGCCGAGGGCCTGGGGCTGTTCGATGAACACCCCTGCGGCGCCGAGAGCACCTGCGGCGGCCAGCGCCGCGATGCCGAGAAGGGCGACGTCCAGCAGCCACCGGACCTGGGCTGCCTGGGCGGCCGCCCCCAGGTACCAGGACTGTCCGGGCTGTGCGGTCATGGGCCCGATCAGCTGCCGGTGGGCGGCCTGTTCTCCTTGTGCGGGAGCGGCACACGCACATACCGCGACTGGGGGGCGGGGCAGCATCTCCGCCGTGGCGAACACTTTCCGGCTCAGCGGCGACAGGCTGGTGAACACACCTTCTCCACGCTGACCGGCTCGACGGGGCAGGAGCTGATGGTTCCGAGCGCGGCCAGGCCTCGGCAGGTGCCAGTGAGCCGCACGCCCGCCCCACCGGGTTCGGGAGAGTAGCGCACCACCTGCTCGACGCCGACAGCCGCGACGAACGCGTCGGCGGTGGCGGGGATGTTACGGGACCGGACTTGTACCAGTGTGCCGCCCCCGGCGTTGTAGCGGGTCCGGGCAGCGTCGGCAGGTCCGGTGAACTGGGTGGTGATGACCTGCCCGATGACCACGATGCCGAGGCCGACGACGAGAGCGGCGCTGAGCCGGGCCAGAGCCTGTGGCCGGGCCGCGAGCCATCGCCCGGCCACGATCTTCGCCGCGTCTCCACGCCTGTCCCCGCTACGTGCGAGACGGGCCCCTATGCGCCGGGCAAGTCGAGCGGTGGCGTAGGGAAGAACGATCAGGGCAGCCATGGCCCCGACCGTGAAGGCGATCTTCCCCGCGGTGCATGGTGCTCCGACCCCCATGCGGCCACGACGACAGCACAGACGAACACCACGCTCGGCCACCGGCCACCGGACGGGCCCGAGCGGGACACCCGCCGCCCCTTCACGCCGACGGCGGACAAGACAGCCGGCCCCACTCACCCCGAGCAGCACGATGAACGTACCCATCGCGCACGCAGGCAGCCACCCGAGTGCCGCCCGAAGGTCCTCGGCCCACACCCAGTATCCGGTGAACGGCAGCTCCAACGAGGTCACGGACACGGTCACAGCCAGGGCGCAGGCGGCCAGGATCCCGCAGACGAGCGGCCGAGCGGCCTCCGCTGCCACCACCACGGCCCGGCCACGGACCGGGATGCCGAGCACGTCGAGGAGCAGCAGGCGCCGCTCACGCGCCTCCGAGCGGCCACGGGCCGCCACGCAAACGGTACCGAGAGCGAGCACGGCGGCCAGCATGAGAGCTGCCCGGTGTGCCGATCCGCCTCGAGTACGAGCCATGCGGTACCCAAGGGCCCACAACAGACGCTTGCCGGAACGGCCTTCGGACCTCACCGGACACCTTCCAGCTTCCCGCCGGCCAAGGTCAGCACCACATCCGCCCGCTTGGCCACCTACGGGGCGTGCGTGACGACCACGAGCGCGCACTGTCGCTGTGCGGGTAGGGCGAAGAGCAGCTCGGCGACCGCATGGGCGGCTTCACCATCCAAAGCACCGGTGGGCTCATCGGCCAGAACCACATCCGGCGAGCCTATGAGCGCTCTGGCCACGGCCAGCCGCTGCCGCTCACCGCCGGACAGGGTGGCGGTGGGGGACGTGCGATGACCGGCGAGTCCGAGTCCGAGTCCGAGTCCGAGTCCGAGTTCGCCGAGCAGCAGCTCGGTCGCAGCCCAGCACAAGATCCACAGACAAGCTCAACGCGACGGGACACTCAGCGTCTTGTCTCGTACCTGGTCAGGACCACGCCGCCGGGAAACGTCCGCGTCTCCACCAGGTTCAGGTTCACCCAGCTGTCCAGCGCGGTGAAGAACGGCGTGCCGCCGCCCACCAGGACCGGATGGGCGGCGATCGCGTACTCGTCGATCAGCCCGGCGCGCATGGCCGCCCCGGCGAGCGTTGCGCCGCCGATGTTCATTGGGCCGCCGTCCTCGGCCTTGAGCCGGGTGATCTCGGCGATCGCGTCGCCGGTGACCAGGCGGGTGTTCCAGTCGACCTTGTCGATCGTCGAGGAGAACACCACCTTCGGCGTGTCCCGCCAGTTCCGCGCGAACTCGATCTCCGCCGGGGTGGCGCCCGGCTGCTGGTCGCCGGTCGGCCAGTAGGAGCTCATCGCCTCCCACAGCTTGCGCCCATACAGCGACAGGCCACACGCCTGCTCGTGGTCGAGCCACCACTGAAACAGCTCGTCGCTCGGCGGTCCGCTCCAGCCGATGTCGTCGCCGGCGGCGGCGATGTAGCCGTCCAGGGTCAGGTTCATGCCGTAGATCAGTTTCCGCATGGCCCAGCCTTCCGTTCGTGGTGTCCGGCGTATAGACCAACGCGGCCGGAAAACTCATCGGTGCGCGATCTGGGCTCGCCGGTAGCCCTCGTGCTCGGGACTCAGCGTGGTGTACTCGGCCGACTCGGACAAGCCGCCTCGACCTCGCCCTCGCGAGAAAATGCCACGGATTTGAGACTGATCATGGGTGACAAGGCCATGAGACAGCCAAGAACGCCCAGGTCACGCAAGAACGACATGCCACGAGCGGCGAGACCCTACATCACCGGCTAATGGCCCTCAGGTTGCTGGCCGAGGGGCGAAGACAGCGGCGTCCGCTCCTGGAGACCGCCGCCGCGCCCGGCATCGAGTACCGCGACCCTTCCCCTAGCCTCACGTCATCGATAGTGCGACCAACGGGCGGAAAACGGCTGGCCAGGACCAGCAGGCGGGCAGGCCGGTGCGGGCGTGGCTGGGGCCCGTGTTCCCTTCCTGGCCGGTCACACAGGCCAGTCCCGACGACATCGACCGCCGCGGGCGACGCGGCGGCTGTCTGTTCGTCGTACTGGCGCAGCATTCGCACGACAGTCGCCGGGGAGGGCGCTGGCCCTTCTTCGTGCCCTTGGTGATGACGAGCCGGGCCGCGATCTCGCGCAGGCTCAGCTCCTGGTCCCGAAGGTGCAGCGCCATGGCGAGCAGACGATCGGGTCGACGCGGGACCGAGATCATCATCCCGCCGCCCCCTTGCGACTCACGTTGGCCGGACCCCCTCGGAGACGTTCAGCCGCCGCACTGGACTGCCATGCGACCTCACCGTCGACAGCAGTGAGGACATGCCCTTTCTCCTCGTAGCTGGAGATTTCCGGACTGTCGTATGTGACCTGCATCACATTTTCTGTTCTTGCTGTCGGTGACACCGGGTTGAGGCCCTGTACGGGTGTCAGGAATTCACCTGGGGAAGGCATCCGATGACTTACGACAAGCGCATGAAGGCTCAGACGCGGCTTGCGGTCTTGATCAGCACCAGGAATGACAGCACTCCGACGTCCCCCCGCACCAAGATGGCACGACGCACCGCACGATGGCTGGCTGGCAGGCCGCCCCAGCAGCACCGCTCACTTGCCAGGCGGTTCGGCCTTGCCTCAGACGCCGTGGCAACCCGGCTGGTCGTGATCCCCGACAGCCCCCACTTGCGCGAGCGTTACGGGCTCGACCAGATCCCGTTCGTCGTCGACTCCCGCAAACCCTTCGACGCTCTGCAGCTGGCGTTCAGGTGTCAGCCCCTCACCCGTGAGGCCCTGACCAAGGCATTGCCGTTCAAGCGCCCGCTGACGCTACGCCCGACAGCAGATATCTACGGCGAACTGTCAGCCATCGCCGCCACATGGCCCCTTCCGACGGGTACCTGCAAGGCCTACAAGGAAGCCCACGACGCGATGACGGCCTACGTGTTCCACAGCGACGAAGAGAAAGCCGCAGCCTTCGCGCATAAATGGAACCTGACGATTCGCAAGCGCTCCGCGGTCCTCAACGGGCTGATCAGCATCGACTGGGACGGCGTGGAGCTCTACGACGACGAAAGTGTGGTCTCCGCGCTCAACCGCCAGATCAGGACTGAGCGTGACAACTGGCGACCGATCCACACCCGCCAGCTCAAGGGCCACCACATCGTTCTGGGGGTCAATGGCGAGAGCCGCAAGCAGCCCAAGAGCAAGTCAGCCGAGGACCAGTACTTGGATCGACAGCCCTACGGGCACCACCCGTGCCTCGATCTCCTGCTCGTCGACTTCACCCCCCAGGAGGCTCAGGCAGTGGCCATGTACGTGTTCGGCGGCTCCAACACCGACTGGCATGACGCGGCGCTTCTGGCCAATGCTTCGGACCCGAAGCGCTTCGGCGAACGAGTCCGCCGGATGGTGAAGCACGCCGCCAAGCGGCACCGCGCGACCGCAAGCCCTGCGACGTGCACCCACGGAACTGCAGCCAATGAGATGGGAGTCTGAGCATGCCGACTCTGATCACCGATTTGGCTCAGTCAGGTCTTCCGACATGGCTGATCGCGGCAGTACTCCTCACCGCCAGTGCCACGACTTTGATCCTCGTCTGCACACGGGCGAGGGTCAGCATCGTTCGCGCCCACGGTGAATCCGACCGCACCGTGGCAGTCTTCGAGAGCCGCCTCCGCTTCAAGCGCTGGAAGATCACTCGACGCGATCAGCGACGAACCCGGAGTCGTTCGCCCCAGCAGTGACACGAGGCCCCAGGCAGGTGCTCATCCTGACCCCGTCGGCGCCCGCGCGGGCGCCGACGGGTCGGCGAGCGTCTCGCTGCGCCCGGCGCCGGTGTGTACGCCGGGTCCCCGGGGCCCCCACAATGCTGCCAGAACTTCGTCCGCCCGGCCGGCCACGGCTTCGGCAGCGGGTATCTCGATGGCCGACCCACCGCGCCCAGCCCCTGCCCCGAAGTAGCACCGGCCGACCCCGCGGCCTCCGCCCGCGCGATCGGCCTGACGCTCTCGAGCGGATCGCGAAGGTCACCAGGCCGCGTTGAACTGTGGACGGAGAGCAAGAGGGAACGGGCCGCGGCTGCACGGTTCGACAAACCCGCCGTCCGCGATGAGGCGAACTACTCCCGCGGAGTTGAGTACCTGCGCTCTGACGGGAGCTCGGGCGGGTTCGAACACTGGAGCCATGCGCAAAGAACTGCAGAGACGGATCCTCGAACAGCTGGCGCCCCTGGTGCTGGCCGGGGTGGCGATGGCGGCGTGGGCTGCCTGGCTGGGCTGGGACCAGCACCGCGACGTGCACGCCGACGGCTCGGAGACTGGCCCCTACGGGGCCTGGCAGGTGATCGGGCTCGGCCTGACACTGCTGGCACCGGTCTACTGGGCGGCGTCCCGGCAGCACATCGCGGCCGCGGTGCTCGGCACCACCACCGGGCTCACCGCTGCCGCCTACTACGACTGGTCGGACGACGCGACCGGACTCTTCATGATTGGCGTGAGCATGGTCGCGATTGGGAGCCTCCTCGCCACGACCACCCTCTCACTCGTGATTGCTTCCCGGAAACGAAGGGCCGGACCCGGCCGGTCCCGGCACGGATGGCCTTCCAACCCCGAGTAGCCGCGCGGCCACGCACCGAGGGGCTGCCGAAGGACACCGACGGGTCGGCGCACCGCACTAGACTCCCGTCGGCGAACCCCCGTCAGCTCACCCAGAGACGGGCGGCGTCCACTGCAGGATCACCGGGGCAGGGCCTGTCGGGAGCTCGTACAGTTCCGTCATACACGTCGGGGTCGGGTCGAGAAGGGCCGTGCGGTGAAGGAACTCAGGCTGCCCATCGACCTCCCGGCAGCGCGGAAGGATCCCGACAGCGGCTATACGGTGCACGGGCGCCGGTTCCAGGATCCGTACGCCTGGCTGGAGCGCATCGACGACGCGGAGACCGCGACGTGGATCGCCGCGCAGGAGGCCGTCACCCGCGCCGTGCTGGCCGAGGTGCCCGGACGGGACCGGCTGAGGGCGGAGGCTTCCCGTGCCTCCCGGTATGCGCGCATGTCGCCGCCGATTCCCGCGGGACCATCCGGTCAGGAGTTCTTCTGGCAGGCGGGCGCCGACGACGAGAAGCTCGCGTTCATGCTGCGGCGCAGCACAGGAGCGGCCGCACTGCCCGAGACCGTGCTCGACCCGAGCGCGTGGGCGAGCGAGGAGGCGCTGGTGTTCGCCGTGCCCTCGCCCGACGGCCATCTGGTGGCCTTCGGAAAGTCCGTGGGCGGTACGCACGACGCCGTGACCCACGTCCTCGACCTCGCCTCGCGGCAGGTACTGCCCGACCGGCCCCGCGGCTCAGGCCACTCGGCACCCGCTTGGCTCCCCGACTCCTCCGGCTTCCTCTACGCCGCCTGTCCTGAGCCCGGCGAGGTCCCGCCGGGAGAGGAGGCACTCTGGCACGCCGTGTACGAGCACCGGCTGGGGTCGCAGAAGCCGGCCCGCCGGATCTTCGGCGGACGGCACGATCACGAGAAGGAATACTGGTGCTCGGTCAAGGCCAGTGAATGCGGCCGCTTCGCGGTCCTGTCCATGTGGGACTACGTGCACGCCAACACCGTGCACCTGCTGCGCCTGGCCGACGGCGAGCTCATACCGGTGGCACCCCTCATGCGATCCCTCAACCAGGTCCAGGTCATCGGCGACTCGCTGCTCATCCATACGGACCTCGACGCACCGCGCGGCCGGCTCTGCCTCGCACCGCTGACCGAGCCGACCGCCTGGCGGACCCTCATACCGGAGGGCCCGGACACGCTCCAGACGGTCGCCGGAGTCGGCGGCCGGCTCTACGCCGTCCACACGCACGCGGCCTCGCACCGGGTGCGGATCCACGCCGCGGACGGCACCCACCTCCGCGACCTGGAGCTTCCTGCCCTCGGCTCGGTCAACCGCAACGAGGGCGAAGGCGTCGTCAGCGGGGTCAGCGGCCGCTGGGACGGTGACGAGGTATGGGTGAGCTTCACCTCGTACGTACAGCCGCCGTCGCTCTACCGCTACGACTACGCGGCGGACCGGCTGTCGCCGTACCACGTACCCGACGCCGGACTCGACGCATCCGCATTCATCACGGAACAGGTCTGGTACGAGTCGCCGGACGGCACGCCGGTCTCGATGTTCGTCGTCCGCCACAAGGACCTGCCGCGCGACGGGCAGCGGCCCGTGCGGCTCAGCGGCTACGGCGGGTTCAACATCGCGATGGAACCGCGCTGGGCACCGGTCAACGCGGCGTGGCTGAGGCTGGGCGGCGTACTGGCCTTCGCCAACATCCGGGGCGGTGGCGAGTACGGGCGCGGCTGGCACGAGGCGGCGGTCAAGACCCGGCGGCAGAACGCCTTCGATGACTTCGTTGCCGCGGCACGCTACCTGGTCTCGGCCGGCTGGACGACGCCCGGCCGGCTCGTCTCGCGCGGCAACAGCAACGGGGGCCTGCTCGTCGCTGTTGCCGCTCTGCAGGCACCTGACGCGTTCGGGGCGGTCTACAGTCGGGTGCCGGTGCTGGACATGCTGCGGTTTCCCCGTTTCAGCCATCTGGCCGCCGCGACCGTGGAGTACGGCGATCCCGATGACCCGGTCGAGGGCCCGTACCTCGCCGGCTACTCGCCGTACCACAACGTCCGAGCCGATCGCCGCTACCCCGTGATGATGTTCGCGCCGGCACTGAACGACCGGAACGCTCCTCCCCATGACCCGCTGAAGATGGCTGCCCGGCTCCAGGCCGAGGCCGCGCGGGGAGGCCCGTACCTGGTGTTGCCACTCCGCGCTTCGGGGCACGCAGGCGGTACCACGGCGTCGGCCCTGATCGAACAGGACGTGGACGAGCTGAGCTTCTGCTGCTGGGCGCTCGGTGTCATGCCTCGGTGAATGCCTCCTGAGGCGGAGCTGGAAGCACCACACCAGCCGTACCGGCCGAAGACGCACACCACCACCGTCTCGTCGAGCGCGCCGGCCCTGCTCCTGGAGGAAGCTCGCGGTGGGGGCCAGCCCGAGGGGGTCTCGGCGGGCGCGTCAGGCCTTTCCGGTCATCGCGATGCACTCCAGACCTCTGCGACGGCAGGGCGGTTCGGCCATCGCGCAGACTACGGCCGCCGCAGGCTGCTTCGGTACGCCCCGGACGTCTTGGTCGGCGGCCGCGACCGGCTCCCGCCTCTCGGCCATCGGATCTCGATCTTGGATCGCCAGGAGTCGTTCGCCCTCTCGACCCGCGCCCAGGCAGCACTGCATCGGGCCGAGTGGCGTAGTTCCACACGTGGCCCGCGGCCGGCCCGGGTTCACCCGGGCGACGACCTCGGCACCGGAAGCACCCTCCTCACGCTGGGGGTTCTTCCCGTGCACGAAGAACCCGGCGCGACACCGATTCTGGTCCATGTCATCGGGCGAGGGAGACAGCGAAGGGCTCGAAGCCGTGTCGGCGCAGGATGTGGGGTACGACCAGGATCATGGCCTCGGTCGCGCGGGCTGTGGTGATGTCGCCGAGGTCCTCGATCCATGCGGGCTGCCAGCCCAGGTCGCCGAGCAGCCCGGCGACGGTCGTCTTCGCGTGTTCGTCGTTGCCCGAGACATAGACGGTCGGTGAGGTGGCCAGGGTTTCGGGAGCGGTCATGACCATGAACAGCATGGTGTTGAGGGTCTTGACCACATGGGTGTCGGGGAGGGCGGCCTGGAGCTGTTCGGCGAGGCTGCTGCCGGGATAGCACAGGTCGCCGGGCAGGCCGTCACCGGCGTCGCGGGTGGCGTTGGAGACGTCGATCAGGATCTTGCCGGCGAGTTCGGTTCGCAGGCTGGCCAGGCGGTCAAGGGCGCTGTCGCCGGGCGTCGCGTTGATCACGATGTCGGCGGTGCGGGCGGTGGTGCGCTGGTCGGCGAAGGAGACGCGGGTGCCTGTGCCTTCGGCAGCCGCTGTGGTCTTTTCCGTCGGGCTCCGGCGGCCGAGGATGACGTGGTGTCCGGCCTCGGAGAGCTTGCTGGCGAGGGTGGTGCCGACGCGGCCGGCGCCCAGGATGCCGATGGTGGCCATGCGGTGATGCTCCTTGCGGTATCGGGTGGGGAAGAGCGGAGACGTCCGGTCAGGCGATCGGCGAGAGGACCTTGAGGGCGGTGGCGTGGATGCCGGGGGCGGCGGCCAGGAAGTCGCGGCTGCCGGCGTTCCAGGGATCGCCCGCCAGGTCGGTGACGGTGCCTCCGGCCTCGGAGACCAGCAGGGCGCCGGCGACCAGTCCGGAGCGGACGTCGGAGAACTGCCAGAACGCGTCCATGCGTCCGGCGGCGACGTGGATGAGCTGCATCGTGGCGGGGACGGACACCCGCACGACCAGGCCGTTGACGAGCATGGCGGTGACGGAGTCACCGATCCGCCGGAAGGTGCGCTCGTCTTCGCCGGGCTTGGCCTGGCCGGTGCCGATGAGCGCGGCGCCCAGGTCGGTCTTGGCGGACACCTTCAGGGGGCGGTCGTTGAGGCGGGCACCGCCGCCGGCGACGGCGGTGTAGGTGTCGCCGGTCAGCGGCAGGTGGACGACGGTGAGTACCGGCTGGTTGTCGCGGACCAGGGTGGCGGTGACGGCCCAGTCCTCCATGCCGTGGACGTGGTTGATGTTGCCCTCGGCGGGGTCGACGACCCACCACTCCCCGGGCGGGAGCGCGCCGCCGGCCAGCTCGTCCTCGGCCCACTGCGACCCTTGCCGGGCCCGCAGCAGCGGCTCCCGCAGCACGGCCAGGACCGCGTCGTCGTTGGCGTGGATCTCCTCGACAACCTCGTCCAAAGTCACGCCTCGGGCGTGCGAGGTGTAGCGGTCGCGCAGCGTGACGCCGGCGGCCTTCACCGCGGCGGTCACGTCGTACAGGAGCGTCGCGTCGGCGTCGAAAGGCATGGCTGTGCTCATGGCTGGCTCCCTGGGTTCGGTCGACGCGGGGCGGCTCGTCCGCGCCCGCACTTCGAAGCTAGGCCCCCCGGCGGTTAACAACAAGTGCATGCTTTTCACTCGTAGAGTTACTCTCATGCAACTGGATTTGAACCTGCTCACCGCACTGGACGCTCTGCTGGAAGAGGGCAGTGTCGCCGGCGCCGCAGCACGCCTCCACGTCACCGCACCGGCGATGAGCCGCTCCCTGGGCCGCATCCGCAAGGCCACCGGCGACCAGATCCTGGTCCGCACCGGCCGGACCATGGTCCCCACCACCCGCGCATTGGCCATGCGCGCCCAGGTCCACGCCCTCGTCCAGCAGGCCCACCACCTTCTGTCCGCGCAGCAGGAACTCGACCTGGCGGCTCTGGAGCGGGTCTTCACCGTGCGCTGGCACGACGCCCTGACCGCCGCTTGCGGCACCGCACTGATCTCCGCCGTCCACCGCCAGGCCCCCGGCGTCCAGCTGCGCCTGCCCGCCGAACCCGGCACGGACACCCCCGAGCTGCGCCGAGGCGAGGTCGACCTCGAATCAAGCTCCAGCGCTCCGACGCTCCCCGACATCCGCCACCGCCTCGTCGGCAGGGACCGGCTGGTCGTTGCCGTCCGCCCAGGCCACCCGCTCACCGAAGGCCCGCTGAGTCTCGAGCGCTACGCGGCCGTCGAACATCTCACCGTCTCGCGGCGCGGAAGCCTGCGCGACCCGATCGATGACGCCTTGACCACGCGCGGCCTCGAACGACGCGTCGTCGCCGTCGGGCCCACCGCCGCCTTCGCTCTGCAACTCGCGCTCGGCACCGACCTGGTCGTCACCCTTCCGGACGCGGTCACCCGCACGGCCCGGGAACGACTCGGCCTGGTCACGCTGCCGCCGCCACTCGAGTTGCCCGACGTCCCCCTCTACCTGCTGTGGCACCAGCGCTACGACGACGACCGCGCCCACACCTGGCTGCGAGACCTGGCCACCGAAACCGTCCAGGCACTGTTCGCACCACCGACCGCCTCTCAACAGCCCCTCACCCACCGGACCGGGCAGTGACGGATGCGCCCGGGGAAAGGCCCGCGGCAGCTGGCTCCCGTACTCGTGAGCACCGTCTGTTCGCCCGAGCCTGCGACGCCCCATGTCATGTCAAAACGACGTCGCTGCTCGCGTACAGAGCCCACAGGTCGTCCAAGGGCTCACGGGGACCAGCAGACGGGGTCATTCCGTGGGGTCGGCCCGCAGGGCCCTACTTGGATTCGACCCGTCCGACCGGGTTGGGGCCGTGCGTCAACGCGTCGCGGGCCGCCTGCCAGGCGGAGTCCCCGGGGTAGAGCTCGCTGCGCAGGTAAGCCCAAGCGAGCGTGGCGAGGGCGGCGACCCGCTCGGGGTTCTCGTCCGTGGTTTCGGCGACGTCGTATCCGGAGACCCCTCCGAGCCCGTGCTCCGCGTCGAACAGGGTGAGCAGGGACTTGGGGCCCGGGGAGAGGACGTAGGGGTCGGTGTGCCAGTCCGGGCCGCTGACCGTGAGGAAGGCGGAGTCGTCCTTGTCTCCGGCGACCACGAGCGCGGGCGTCGTCATCGTGGAGAAGTCGGTGGTCAGGAAGAAGGAGTAGTTCTCGACGGTGAACTCGGTGAGGGCGTCGCCGCCCCGGCCGGGCGCGGCGAGCAGGACGCCCGCCTTGATCCGGGGATCGGCCAGGTTCACCGTCGTTCCGTCGTGGGGATCGGCGAGTCGGGCGCCGAGCAGCAGGCTCGCGGTGTGTCCGCCCATGGAGTGCCCGGCGACGGCGACCCGGTGCCGGTCGAGGCGGCCGGCGAGCTGCGGGACGGCATCCTCGATCACGTCGAGCTGGTCGAGGATGCGCTTCATGTCCTCGGCCCGGGTGCGCCAGTGTGCGACGGCCCCGGGGGTGTCGGGCTCCAGGCTCAGCGTCCTGGAGTCCAGGTGGGTGGGCTGGATCACGACGAAGCCGCGTGCGGCCCAGAAGTTCGCGAGCGGGGCGTAGCCGTTGAGCGAGGAAAGGTTGTGGGAGAAGCCGAGACCGTGCGAGAGCAGAATGAGCGGCAGGTCGCTCCCGGTCACCGGCGCGGAGATGCGCACCTGGAGGTCCACGGCGCGGCCGGGAGACGGCAGCACCACCGGGCTGACCGAAAGGACAGGGGTCGGCGAGTGGAGGGTGTCGGCTGTGTCAGCAGATTCGCGCATGAGGAGCATGCCCTTCGATGACCCCCGCCGCCGTCTATGGGCGGCGGCGGGTATGGCGGAGTGGCCGCAGTCAGCTAACCTGAAAGCGGATCGTTGTTCCATTTAAGAATATGGAACGCTGATCCGTTTCGTCAACGGTCGCAGGAAGGAGAGCGTGGTGCCCACAGCAGGCCCGGCCAGAGGAGCGTCCGCCCGCAGCAAGCGAGCAGACGCGGTGCGCAACCAGCAGACGCTGCTCGACGCCGCCGCGGAGGTGTTCGTGACCTCGGGGATCGACGCACCGATCCGCCAGATCGCCGCCCGGGCGGGTGTCGGGCTGGGGACGCTCTACCGCCACTTCCCCACCCGCGCGGACCTGGTCACCGCCGTCTATCACCACCAGATCGAGGCCTGCGCCGAAGCCGGCCCGAAGCTGCTGGCCGATGCCCCCTCCCCGTTCGACGCGCTGCGCCAGTGGGTCGACCTCTTCACGGACTTCCTGGTTACCAAGCACGGACTCGCCGACGCCCTCCAGTCCGACAGCGACCGCTTCGCCACGCTGCACACCCACTTCCTCGACCGGCTGATGCCCGTCTGTGCCCAGCTGCTCGACGCTGCCGTCGCCGCCGGCGAGATCAGGCCCGGCATTCGGCCCTACGAACTCATGCGCGGCATCGGAAACCTCTGCATCGGACGCGAAAGTGACCCCCGCTACGACCCTCGAAGGCTGATCGAACTGCTCCTTCAGGGGTTGCGGCTCTCCTGAGCGGTCCTTTGCGCGAGCAAGATCCATCACGGTCCGCCGGACCCCGCCGATTGGTGGCCGCCACCGGGAGCGGCCGTCGGGACCTTCTCGCCTTGCTGCTCGTTTCAGGGTCAGCCTGATCGGAACGACTGTGTCGCGGTCGCTGTCCCGGGGCAGGGACGACGACCGCGACACGGGGTTGGTTCAGCCGGCGTCGAGCTGGCCGGGGTCGAAGGTTTCGTCGTCCAGCAGGCCGGAGGCGGCGCCGTCGAGCATCGTCTGCATCTCGGTGGAGCGGGGCAGCATGTTCTTCTCGTAGGCGCGGATGGCCTCAGCGATCGTGTCGTGGCCTGCGATGGCGAGGGCGAGTTCGCTGGCGTCGAGCATCGCGAGGTTGACTCCGACGCCGAGCGGGGGCATGAGGTGGGCGGCGTCGCCGAGCAGGGTGACGGTGGGGTCGGACTCCCAGGTGTGGGGGACGGGCAGGGCGTGGAGGGGGCGGTCGAGGTAGGGGCCGTCGTTGTCGGTGATCAGTCGGCGCAGGCTGGGGGCCCAGCCGCGGAAGCGGTCCAGGAGCAGGGTGCGGATGCCGTCGGTGTCCTGGCTGTTCAGGCCGACCTGGGCCAGCCAGTCGGCGGGGACGGACTGGATGATGTAGACGCGGATGTGGCCGCCGCTGTTGCGCTGGGCGAACAGGCAGCGCTCGCCGTCGGCTGCCATGGCGCTGCCGTGGCCGACGAGTTCGGCGATCTCGGGGTGCTGGTTGTCGACGTCGTGGAACCAGGCTTCGAGGTAGTTGATGCCGATGTACGTGGGGGTGGCCGGGGAGAGGACGGGGCGGACCTTGGACCAGGCGCCGTCGGCGCCGATGACGAGGTCGGCCTCGATGACGGTGCCATCGGCGAAGTGGAGCCGGCGGGGGCCGTCGGCGGGTCCTTCGACGCTCTGCAGGGCGTGGCCCCAGCGGACGGTGCCCGGTTCGAGCGAGTTCAGCAGCAGGTCGCGCAGCTGGCCGCGGTCGATCTCGGGAGCGGAGAACTGGTCCTCGGTGGGGCGCTGGTGGAAGCGGATCGCGGCGTCGGCCGTGTGGAACTGCCGCATCTCCTGGCCTTCGGGGCGGGCGAGGCGGGTGAACTCCTCCACCAGCCCGGCCTCCTTCAGTGCGATCTGGCCGTTGTCCTCGTGCAGGTCGAGGGTGCCGCCCTGGTTGCGGTCGTCGGGGCCGGAGGCGAGGTCGTAGACGGCCGCCCGGATGCCGTGCCGCTGGAGGATGCGCGCGCAGGTCAGACCGCCGGGGCCGGCGCCGATGATGGCGATGCGGGGCGTGGGCGTGATGGACATGGTGGTGCTCCGATCTTGTGGTCCGGCAGGGGCCGGGGCGCTTGCTGGCAGGGGGTAGGGATCAGGCGGCCGTGTCGGTTGCGGTGGCGGTGGTCTCGTCCGGGTCGGCGGCGGGCGCAGGCCCGGCGGCCTTGAGCGGCACGTCGATGACGAAGAGCGAGGCGAGGGCGGCGGTGAGGAAGATGTGGCTGGTGCCGGTGGCCACGGCTGGAAGGAGGCGGTCGCTGCTGCCGGGGGCTTGGCCCTGGAGGGCGCGGGTGCATAGGGAGCCGAAGACGGCGACGCCGAGGGATCCGCCCAGGGTGCGGCAGAAGTTGATGGAGCTGCCGGCGGCGCCCATGTCGCGCAGCGAGACGCTGTTCTGGAAGATGGTGCCCGCCATCTGGCAACAGGCCCGCCCCGAACGTGACCGCGCCGGCGGCGAGGATGCGGCCATCGCGAGCAGGAAGTTGCGATGGCCTGTGAACACCGTCATGGGCAGCAGCTGCTCCGTGGCCCGCTTCTCCACGACGACGAACAGCACGAGAGCGGCGACGGCCGCGGCGCCGAGGGCGAGGATCTGCCAGGAGCCCGAGGCGTAGGTGGTGCCCGCCCGACTCACGGCCCGCACCAGCGCGCTGATGGCGATCGTGAACAGGGCGATGCCCAGCCAGTCGAGCACCACCTTGAGGCGTGGCGTGGGCGCGTGCAGCATCAGCGCGAGCCACACCAGGGTGACCAGGCCGATCGGCAGGTTGATGTAGAGGGCCCGGCGCCAGTCCAGGTGGCCGGTGACGAACCCGCCGAACAGCGGGCCGCCGACGGTGCCGATCGCATGACGGCCGCGCTCACCCCCTGGTACCTGCCGCGCTCGCGCGGCGGGACGAGGGAGCCGATCAGGGCGAAGGCGCCCGCGCCGATGCCGCCGGCGCCGATGGCCTGCACGACCGGGAAGGCGATGAGCTGGGTCATCGACTGCGAGGCGCCGCAGAGGGCGGAGCCGGCGACGAAGACGGCGATCGAGGCGAGGTAGGCGGATTTGCGGGCGGCGAGGTCGCCGAGCTTTCCCCGGACCGGGGTGATCACGGCGGTGACCAGGGTGGAGGCGGTGACGACCCAGGAGATGTGCTCCAGCCCGCCCACCGGCATCGCGAGCATGACGCCGAGCAGGCGTCGGGGCGGTTGCGGACATGGCTGATCACTGCTTTCGGGCAGGGAAGGGGGAAGAAGCGCGGCCGGCCTCCGGCGACCGCGAACCCAGAAAAGCACACCGAACCAATAAGTGCAACGACTCAACTTTTTGACTCGGGCCACAAGTGGTGTAGATTGCCTATATGCACGCTGAGAGTGAGACCGCCCCCGCGCCGGTGGGGCGCCGCGAGCGCAAGAAGGCGGCCACCCGCCAGTCCATCGCCGACGCCGCCCTGCGCCTGTTCCTGGAACGCGGCTACGACGACGTCAGCATCCGCGAGATCGCGGACGCCGCCGACGTGTCCACCACCACGCTCTTCAAGCACTTCACCGGCAAGGAAGCCCTCGTCTTCGACCGCCAGGACGAGATGAGGACCCGCCTCATCGACGCCGTACGCGAACGCCCCGACGGCCGGTCCGTCCCGGCCGCCCTTCGCGAGCACGCCCTGCAGTACCGCCTGCACGGCCCTCACGACGAGCCCGGTGCCGCGGCGTTCGTCGCACTGGTCAACAGCACCCCCGCCCTGCTCGAATACCAGCAGGCCGCCTGGATGGACTACACGGCCGACCTGGCGGTGGTCATCGCCGAGGAAAGCGGCCTCACCGCCGACGACCCCGCCTGCACCGCCCTGGCCCACTTCGCCCTCGAAGCGCCTCACGCCGTCCGCGGACACACCGACAGCGCCGAAGCCATCCGCCGCGCCTTCGACCTGCTCGACAGGGGCTGGCAGAACATCGCCCCGAAGGCGTAGCGCCTCCCGTAGGTGTGGTGCCGCGCTCCGTGAACTCCCGGCTGAGTGGCGATCGGACACCCCTACCTCATCGGCCTGGGGGGCCGCCGGCGAGACGACGGTGTCGACCCAGCCCGGCACCTGCTCGGCGGCGTCCGGGTCCCCCGGGTACTGCTCGCACACCACCGACACCGGGAGTACCGTTTCGGCCTTCGATGAGCCACTCGGCCACGGCCCTCAGCTGAGCGGCGGTGACGGCGGTCGCGTCGCCCTCGGGACCGAGCCGGACCACGTCCAGGATCCCGGTCCATGACGTGGCGCCGGGCTCCAGGACGGCGACGAAGGAGTACGGCCAGCCCGGGATGAACTGCGACGCGGACCTCGCCCCTGTCTGATGAGCACGGCGCGTCCGAACGCAGCCACGGCGACACATCGACCGCCAGCACCAGGCGCCCGCTCTCGAACCGGGGCAGCGGCAGCTCGGCCAGCTCCGTCCGCAACCGCTCGATGTCGATCCGGCCCCGGTTGAGGGCTCCGTACAACGCTCCGTGCCCACGACGGTGCTCGGGCACCAGCGTCAGGTCCACCGGCGAGACCACAGGCCCCTCGACGCACGGCAGCGCGTCGGTCAGTTAGAACAGTTCATCACGCCGGGCGGTCAGGTCGGAGCACATGATCAGACGAAGGCCGCCCCCACGTCCGACGAATCCGCGGGCGAGCGAACCCGTTTGAGACACCGTTCGAGATCGTGGCACCATGTACGGCATGACGACCAACCGAAAGGTCCATGCCGCGTAGACGGCCAGGACACATCCGGGCCAGCATCCCGGACCGGCACCAGTCGCAACGCTCAAGGCCGGCCATCGACCGCCTCTCCCCGGGAGCGCTCTCCGAGCTCGTTCGCCTCGAACGCACGCGGAACTACCTCCAGCCAGGCGATATCAGCGCGGCATTGCGCCTGTGGAAGGACTACGTCCATCGCCCCGAGCGCGAACTCTGGCACGACGACGAGTTCGTCAACGTGCACTGGTACTGCTGCGGCAACCCTCTCGAAGGCCGTGCCCTACTCGACGGCGTGATCCGAGCAATGTCGCATCGCGGAGCCCGCGAGCTCCGCAAGATCATCGAAGAGCTCGACGCATTCATGGGCCCGCCCGACCCAGCAGCTGCCCACCGAAGATGAAGAACAAGCTGAGGAGGCCCCGGGGATGGTGCTCAGGCCGCCGGTTGAGCCGCTGCTGGCGCAGGCTGCGGAGTCGGTGCCGGGCCCGGCTGCGGTGCGGGCGCGGGTGGCGTACGAGCAGAAGCTGGACGGGCACCGGGCGCTGCTGCGGCACGGTGCTGGTACAGACCCGTAGCGGGGCGCTGGTCCAGGACCGGTGGTCGGACCTGGTGGCGGCCGCCGAGGAGCAATTGCCGCACGACCTGGTCCTGGACGGCGAACTGGTCGTGTGGGCCGCGGAGGCGGGGCGGTTGTTGTCGTTCGAGGCGTTGCAGCGCCGGGCCGCCGCCCGCGCCCGCGGTGCCCCGGCCCTGGTGCTGGCCGGGGCAGGGGGCGCCACGCACCGATTCCGCCTCGATGACCCATGGCTGGCCCTGGCCGACGACGCGGCCGGCGAGGACTCGTTGTCCGGCTGGTCCACCGACGAAGCCGCCGACGCGCTGGCCGAGCTGGCGGCCGGGGAGTCCGGGCGTCGCCGCGCCGGCTGACCGCGCCGGGTGCGGAGGCGTTGGCGGTGCTGGGGGAGGTGCGGGTGATCGACCGGTTCCGCTCGGGGTCGGGCGGTCTGCGGGTGACGCTCGGGTGGCCGACCTGCGGGGCGCCGTCGCGGAGGGGCCGGCGGGCGGGGTGGTCCGGCACGGGGTGGCGTACGCCGGCCCGGGTCAGGCGTGCGTGTGCAGGCGGCACGACTGCGGCGGAGTCGTCCCCGTGTCCTGGTGCGGTGAGCACGGGAGCGCGGCCCGGCCGGTGAGGGAGTGGCATCCCGACGCTGGCGTCGGTCACGGGCCGCCCGGGGCTTCCCGGCGAGACCGGGCGACCGGTGACCGATGGCCGGTCACCTGTTCGGTCAGGAGTTGCACGGGCCGGTCACGGGCCTGACGTGCCGTTTGACCGATCGGGGGAGCGGATCGGTCACGCAGGTCTGCGGCCGACCGGCCATCGGTCACGGCCCAGGTGGGTGGGCAAGCCCCGCCGACCGAAGGGCTTGCCCAGCGTCCGGGCCGCAGGACGGGACAGGTCCCGAAGTCCCGGGCGCACCGTCCGGGACGCGGCGGCCCGGAGCCGGCCGACGCCTCTTCGCGGCCGTAGAGGTTGTCGGGGACGCCGGTGGCGGCCGAGGCGACGGCCTGGGCCGAGCTTGCTGCGGGCGAGGACGAGGATGGTCAGCGCGGTGGCGGCGCCGCCGGTGGGGAGCGCGGCGAGAACATCGGGGTGGGCGGCGAGGGCTGCGGCGAGCGCGGTTCCGGCCGCCTGCCCGGTGCCGACCGACAGGATCAGCCAGGCGTACGCCTCGGTGGTGCGGGAAGTGGAGGCGAGAGCGTCCACGGTGTGGAAGCCGTTGGTGATGATCAAGGTGAAGAAAAGCCCAGGGATCGCCGTGAGGGCGAAGGCGGTGCGGGGTCCGGGCTGGGCCAGCAGGGGCGCCCAGCCGAGGAGAAACAGGGCGCTGGTGGTGATGAGCTGGGATTTGGTCGTGCCGGGCCACGCCCGGCGGGCGTAGATCAGACTGCCCAGGAAGCTGCCGGTGGAGAACACGGCAGGAAGCAGTCCGCAGAGCATTGCCTGCCCGTTGGTGCCGGCCATGCTCGCGGCCCACACGTTCATCGCTCCGAACGCGAACCCCGTTCCCGCCAGCGCGGTGAACAGCAGGACCAGGCCGGCGCTCATCAGCCGTCCTCTTTCGGTCACCCCGGCGGCAGGACACCAGGCCTGCGACGGTGCGGCGGTCAGGACGACCGCCGTGCCCACGAGCCCGAGGGCGGCGGTCGCGGCCAAGGCGGTGTCGGGCCCGTGCGTGGTCGCCAGCCCCGAGGCGAGCAGCGGGCCAGCGATGTAGAGGAGTCCCTGCGAGCCGGTGTCGAGGGCTTGGACGACTCGGCGCCGCCCGAAGTCAGGCAGGACCGTCGGCCAAAGCGCCCGAAGCCCTGCCTCCAGCGGCGGTGTGACCAGACCCGCGAGCCCGACCACCGCGGTCACCGCCGCGGGGTGCTCGCCCGCCCGGATCAAGGGGAGCGATGCCAGGCAGCCGGCGTTGAGGAGCACGGCCGGTGCCGACACACGGGTTTGACCGTAGCGGTCCATCAGCCTGCCTTTGACCGGCTGGGACAGCCCGGACGCCAGCCCGTAGAGGGCCGCCAGCATTCCGGCGAAGGTCAGCGACCCCCCGCCTCCGGTGATCCACAGAACGAGCCCCACGGGAACCATGGAGTTGGGAAGGCGCCCGATCAGGGTGCCGCCGAGCAGGCGGACAACGTGTCGGCTGCCCAGCACGGCGCCGTATGGGGCGAGCCGCGGGGCTGTGGTCGGGTGTTCGGCCAGGGTCAACAGGGCAGGGCTTTCCATCAGGGGGAGTGCGGGGCGGGGGCAGGGCCTGGACCAGGGGGCCATCGTCGCCGCGTGGACGCGGTCGTGGCCGAAGGTGCTGCGGCCAGGGCGTGGTGCCAATGGCCGGTGAGCGGGGCGCAGTACGGGGGCGTGATACGGCGGCAGGACCGCGACGGCTTCCTCCAGATGCCGACAGGTCTGGGCGAGGTCTTGGACAGGGTGGTTGGCTTGCACAGAGAACAACCGCGGGCGGACGGCGATCTCACGGCAGGCACGGGCGTTCAGCGTGGTTGCCCGGATGACGCAGGTGTCGAGGAACCCGGAGCCGGGAGCGTAACCCGGAGCGGACCAGCCACCGCGGAACTTGTGATCTTCCGACAAGACTGCGGGAACGGCCGCAGGTGTGGCGGGAAGGCGATGTCGGCGCGAGCCGCACGCGCATCGTGTGGCGCACGGAAGACGACCGCTCGGCGCGGACGGGGTCACCTCCCACGCAACGTGTCCTGGAGTGGGCGAACGACGCCCTGCTGGAGGTCGGCCAGCCTCCTTCGGCCAGGACACGCAGGATGGCCTCGCCCGGACCGGCGCGGTGGGCGCATCCGCCGGCCGGCTTTTCGTCGCGCCGGCCGTACGACAATCAGTCAGCCTTCGACCGCCCCGGATTCACCCCGGTAACCAGGGTTGCGGAAACGGACGGCGGCCTGGGTGGCGTCCATCGGGTGGAGCGCACCGACCCGCCCGAGGGCCTCCGAGGCGAAGGTCTCCGTGCACGGCTCGCCGGCCTCCGGGCCCGGCAGGGCGGTGACCGGGACGACGAGTTCGCCGGCTCCGCACCGCGGATGCCCGAGCTGCTCGTCGACGTCGCCGAGCGGACCGTCGCCGACGACCCTGACGAGCCTGAGCAGCCCACTCCGTGGACCCCTCCATCAGGATCAGCGGAAGGTACGGGTGCTCACCGAGCGAGGGCGGACCTGCGCAGCGCAGGCGCGGCGCCCTGGTACGCGACGAGCCTCGGCGAGCACCGGGCCCGGCAGATCCTGCGGGAGCGTCCGGTGACGGCGACGGTGCGCGAGTGCAGCCGGCTCGGGGCGTACGCGTCCCGCGAGGAGTAGGACTCGATCGCCGCGCGGAGGCAGCAGCCCTTCCGGCGCGCCCAGCCCCACGCGTCAGGCCGTACCGCTGGCAGGAGCCGCCCGGCCCGCTTCCTGAGAGCTGCCTCGGTCAGCCGTCGCACAGGGGGAGCCGGGTCCGCCTCGAACGGCAGCCGACCCGCCTCCGGGTCCCGGACCGGCAGCTCCCCGTGGGGGAAGGGGGTGCGCGCGGTCTCGTCACGCGTCCCCTCGCGCGCGCCGCGGCCGGCGCTGGCGGGGTCGGGCGGGGCCGGGCGGCGCATGGCGGGGCCGGGCAGGGCGGGGGCGTAACCCGGGCGTCCAACAGGCCGGCGCGGGTGGCGATGACGGCGGTTTGGAAGCGGCTCTGGGTGTGATGGCCTTCCGGTGCCGACCAGCCTCCCGCCGGGCACGAGACCGGCACGCGTACGACCTTCTGCCGCAGGGCGGCCAGGGCCGGCGGTCGGTGTCGCCGTGCCCGCACCGCGGTGGGACTCCGCAGCCGGGACCGCTGACGTCGGCCCGGCTCCTCTGCCGAGGCCAGGGGACGAGAACCGGGCGCGGCACGGGGATGCCGGTGACACGACGAGGGGCGCCGCGCCTATGCGTCCAGCTTCGGCAGCCGCTCGCCGGGGGCGGCCGGACGGCCCTCGGCCAGCCAGAACACGTAGTCGCGCAGGTACTCCCCGAGGCCGTGGCCCAGGTGAGCGGCGTAGGCCCGCGCGCCGGCCGCAGCGTCGCGGAGCTCCGCGCGTTCGGACGTCGCCCATTCGCCCCACCCCACGCGCATGGCCCACTCCCGGGCCTTGCCGCGCTCGCGCCACCAGTCCCGGACCAGCTCGGGGGTCCAGAAGGAGTCGCCGTCGCCGCCGTACGCCCCGAACGGGTCGCATTCCGCGGCGCAGGTCAGCTCGTGGACCTCGACGTCCCGGACCGGCTGACGGTAGACGAACTCGGAGCAGTACTCGTCCTCGTACGCGACCTGGTGCGGCGCGCACTGACGTCCGGTGAAGCAGTTGTCGGTGTTGGCCGTGTAGAAGGGGCCCGGGACGTTCCGCCAGTCCCGCCGCTCCCACCCGTCGGGCGCAGGGCTGGACCAGTCGTGCCTCACCAGGTCGCCCCGCCACAGCGGATGGGGCTCCCCTACCAGGGCGCGGACGGTCGGTATCGGGTCCCAGTAGGTCATGGTCCGCAGCATGCCAGACAGCCGGACACGGCGGCCATCGGTCCAGGACCGATTCCCGGGCCCGGTGGCCGCCGCCGCGCTGCTGTCGGCGAGGAGCCGGGTGATCATGGGGTCATGTATGACTGGTGGGAGGTGCGGCCCGAAGGTGAGAGGCCGCGGTGGACCGTGGATCCGTGGGTGGGCGTGGGGCCGCTGCGTTTCGGTATGCCGCGGCGCGGTCGAGCTCGGCGGCCGGGAACGGCGTCCGCTTGCTCTCCGTCAGCAGCCGGCGGTGGAAGCCGTCCAGGACGACGGCGGCCCGGGCATGCCGTTCGATGATCGCCGCGATCTCCGGCCGGACACCGTCGGGCCTTCGACCGGCGATCCACTCCTGCAGGAACACGTCCGCTTCCGTACCGCCCCGCACGCGGTCGACGACGTGGTGGTGGAGCAGGTGGCTCGCGGTGTAGTGGCGGTCGTACGCGAGATGGTCCGAGAGGAACCGTTCCTCGCCCGCCGACAGCTCGAAGCCTGAGCTCAGGGCCAGTCCGAAGTCCGCGAAGTAGATCTGCCGGCCGTCGGTCAGGAGGTTGCGGAAGTGGGCGTCGAAGTGCACGAGCCCGCGAGAGCGCATGAACGCGGCACCCCGCGCCAAGGCATCCTCGGCCCACGAGTAGGAAGAGCCGTCCCCGACCGGCGCCGCTGCCCCGCGGTGCTCGACCAGCCACGTACCGAGTGTCTGCGGCACGTGCTCCAGGAAGAGCACCAGGCTGTGGGAGGACCGGCCGATGGCCTCCAGCCGCGCGCGTACGGCCTGGGAGCCGTCCCAGTGGGCGACCGCCCCGGCGATGCCCCCGAACCCGTCCACGACGCCCTCGGGAGGGGAGTCGGGCAGCACCCGCCAGTGGTACATCAGGGGAAAGCCCTCGTACTCCCTCCCCAGGACCCAGTGGGTGGTCATGGTGTGGACGGCCAGCTCCCGCCAGGCACCGAAACCGGCCGAGCCCACTCCGTACTGGTAGAACATCGGCAGAGCGAAGAGGTTCGCCGTGGACCGGACGTTCTCCGGCCGGATCTCGACGTCCGTCAACGGCACCCTCTTGACGAAGACGCGTGTCCCGTCGATGTCCAGTTCCGCGGACCTGCCGCCGATGCCGGACCCGACCGGAGGAGCGGACGCCACCACGCCGGCGAGTCGCCGGTCGCTCAGCAGGGACAAGCGGGTGGCCACCGCCCCGTAGGCGGCGAGACGCGCGGCGTACGGGGAGGCGGGGTGGCGCATCGGGACGCGGCTCCTCGGTGCCCCGAACCAGGGCTTCGACGATCACATGAACGCACTCGACTCTATCCGCCAAGGCCGGCCGTGCCACCCTTCACCGTGGCGGTCTCCGGCGAGTGACCGACCGTCCGGGGCAGCGGGTGCGAAGTCGCCGCCCGGGGAGCCGAGCCGTTCCCGCGTGTGCCCCGAAAAACCGGTGGAACGGCGCGGCCGTGCGGGCTTAGCGTGCTGCCTGAACGTGTCGTCGAGCCGAAGGCAGGCCCTTGTACACCCTGTGAGACCCCCGAAGAGCTGATCGGTCGCGCGTCGCGCATCTGCGCGCCGTGCTGCTTCCTGCTGCGGATTTCTCACTGAAACCGGTGTACACCTGTGCTCAACACCTGGGTGGTCGCTCCCACCTGCCTGCCCCTCGTCCGCCGTCGTTGCCATGCGTGCGCGTCCCGCCACTTCCGGGCGAGCGGCAAGTTCCGCGTCAACGCGAACCACAAGGCGCTCGACGCCTGGCTCCTCGTCCTCTGCACCGGGTGCGGGGACACGGCGAAGCTCACGGTCTTCGAGCGGGCGAACGTCCGCTCCGTACGACCGGAGCTGCTGGACCGGCTGCACGAAAACGACCACGGTCTGGCCGCCGAGTTGCTCCAGGACCCGGTCCTGCAGCGTCGCAACCGCATCGCCCTCGACTGGGACGGCGCCTGGCGCCTCGACACCGGCGGCTCGAACCACCTGCACCGCGAGGTGATCGACGTCTCGGTCCGCTTCGCGGCCCGGATACCGGTCCGGCCGGTACGGCTCATCGCCGAGGGTTGCGGTCTCGCACGGGCCGAGGTCGAGCGCCTGATCGCGGAGGGAAGTCTCGTCTCGGCAGTCCGGCTGGACGCCAGGCTCTCCGGCGACTTCACCTTCACGCTCAAGCGCTGATTCGCGTCAATTCCCCCTTCCGCGGCCTGAACTGACAGGACGCGGAAGGGGAATGTCCGACCCGCGGGATAGGGTGCGCGCGCAGCTCCTCCAGCAGCTCCACGACATGGCTGCCCTGTGGCGCGATCACCCTCCCCACCCCGCCGACCACGCCCACGACGGACACCAGGCAGACCCGACGGTCCCGGGTACCCAGTCGTGAGGCGGCAGTCGGTCCTTCCATGCGGCGTGGGAGCGGATAGTGCCCTCGTTGCCGCAGGTGGAGGGGCGCGGTCGCCCGTGGCGTGATCACCGGCAGGTGGGCAACGAGGTGCTGTGGCGGTTGCGGACTGCGGCTCCGTGGCGCGATCTGCCTGAGCGGTGCGGGCCGTGGCAGACGGTCTACGAGCGGTTCGCCCGCTGGCAGGCGGACGGCACGTGGGCGAGGCTTTTGGAGCACGTCCGGATCCGTGACGACGCGGTGGGCCGGGTGGAGTGGACCGTCGCCGCGTGCTGGTGGGTCCGGTTGCGGGGCCGCAGACGGGGACGGACTGGAAGATCCGGGCCGCTCGCAGACGCGCCAGGCCCTCGGCCGATCCCGAGGCGGACTGACCACCAAGGTCCACCTCGCCGTCGACGGCCGAGGCTTGCCGCTGTCGATCGTTTTGAGCCCGGCAACGTCAACGACGCCACTGCGTTCGTCCAGGTCCTTGACGCGATCCGCGTTCCACGCGCGGTCACCGGTCGCCCGCGTACGACGCCGGAGCGGGTGCTGGGTGACAAGGCCTCCTCGAGCAGGGCGATCCGCCATTCGCGTCGCCGGGGCATCGCCACCACGAGCCCCGAGTGCCGCGACCACGTGGCCAACCGCCGACGCCGAGGGGGCCGCGGCGGGCGGCCGCGCGCCTTCGACGAACAGCTCTACCACGACCTGTCCGGCGGGGACGGCACCGGCGGCACCTCCGACGCCGCCCTGGAGCACGGCGCGGCCTCGGCCGCCGCGGTGAACATCCCTCGCCCCCCGGTCAAGGCGCAGCGCAACAACCTGGACGCCCAGATCCTCGCCGTCCTTGCCGCTGGAGCCATGCGGACCCGGGACATCAAGTCCGCGCTCGGCGCCGGAACCCCTGGCGGCCCGAAAGACGGGTCCGTCGACAACGCCCTGTCGGCCCTCTTCGAGGCCGGAAAGGTGATCAAGCCGAGCCACGGCCCGTGGGCGCTCCTGGGCTGGACTCCGGAACTGCGGGTGGATGCCGAACCTGAGGGCTGGCTCTTGGTCGGGTGGCTGGATGGGTACGAGGGCTGGGACGGGGCGGTCTGGGTGGGTGGGGTCTCTCCTGGGCGGGGACAGGTGGTGTGGGGGCGGGCTCAGGCTTCGATGGCGAGGTGTTCGATGAGGTCGTCGCGCAGCGTGAACCGATAGCGGAGATCGATGGTGCCGCCGGGGAAGTTGCCTTCGAGATGGTGTGTGGCGATGTAGTGGGCCGTGTCGGTCTCCTGAGCGTTCGTGAGGTGGATGGTGTAGGTGAATTCGGTGGCGGATCGGTCCAGCCACTGCTCAATCGCGGCGCTTCCCCGGTAGGTGTTGCCGTCGTCGATCACTGTGGCGTCATCGGTGAACGTCGTGACCGCGGTGGCGGTGTCGTGGGCGCGGTGCGCTGTGAGGTAGCGGGTGATCACCTTGGGCAGGTCGTCCGGGGTGATGGTCCGGGGCTGGTCGTCGTGCATGACGCTCCTGATAGTGGTGGCGGGTTCAGACGGTGGGGGTGGTGCCGCCGTCGATGACGTGCTCGGCGCCGACGATGGACGAGGCGCGGTCGGAAACGAGGAAGGCGACGAGCTCGGCAACTTCCTCGGGCTGGTTGGGACGGCCGAGCGGGATACCTCCCAGGGAGTCCATGAGCCGGCCCAGCGCCGCTTCCTGGGTGATACCGGCGTCCTGGGCGATCCGGGCGACGAGGTTGTCGGCGGCCGAGGTCTGGACGAAGCCGGGTGAGACGGTGTTGACGCGGACGCCGTGGGGGGCGACCTCGTTGGCCAGTCCTTTGCTGTAGGTCGTCAGGGCGGCTTTGGCGGCGGCGTAGGCCAGGGTGCCGTTCCACAGCGGCATGCGGCGCTGGATCGAGGTGACGTGCACGATCGCGCCCCTGCCTTTGGCGAGCATGTGCGGTAGGAGTGCCCGGTCCAGGCGGACGGCGGCCAGCAGGTTCGTGTTCAGCTCCTTTGCCCAGTCGTCCTCGCCGAGCGCGGCGAATCCTCCTGCCGGTGCCTCGGAGCCGCCGAGGGTGTTGACCAGGATGTCGACACCTCCCACGCGGGCGTCCACCTCGGAGGCGACGTGGGCGGCGCCTCCGGCGGTGGACAGGTCGGCGGCGATGAAGGTCTTCTCCTCGACGTCGTCGGGGCGGCTGCGGGCGGTGACCAGCACGGTCGCACCGGCCTGGGCCAGGCGTCGGGCGATGGCGGCTCCGGTGCCCTTGGTGCCGCCGGTGACCAGAGCGCGTCGGCCTTCGAGTGATTCGCTGATGGATGTGGTCACGTTGTGCTCCGTTCCCGGGTGCGGGTAGACGAGGCGCCGCTCCCGTCCCAACTGCTAAAATAGAAGCTACTAACTTCGATTTTAGCAGTAACTGAGGGGATGGTCGCCGTGGCAAGCCGGATCAGGCTGGAGGACCGGGAGTGCCCGCTGTCCACGACGGTGGAACACGTCGGCGAGTGGTGGACACTGCTGATCCTCCACGACGCCTTCGACGGCTACACCCGCTTCGACCAGTTCCAGGAGAGCCTGGGCATCTCCTCCAGCATGCTTACCACCCGGCTGAAGACCCTGGTTGCGGACGGTCTGCTGGAGCGTCGGCCCTACCAGACCAGCCCTGTCCGGCACGAGTACGTCCTGACCGAACTCGGGCGCTCCCTGCGCCCGGTGATCGTCGCCCTGGCCGCGTGGGGCAACTCCCGCCTCACGCCGACGGAGCGCAGCATGATCCTCGTCGACGCGCACAGCGGTGAGGAAGTCGAGCCCGTGGTCGTCGACGCCAAAACCGGCCGCCGACTTGACGACAGCGCCGCCTACGTCTTCACCGCGGGCCCCGCAGCCAGCGACGCGATGCGCAGCCGCTACGCGGCACGGCCAGCCATTCCCACGGAAGAGACGAAATAGGCCCGGAAGATTCTCGTGCAGCCTTGAGTAGGGCCGCGAGCACGGGCTGCACCTGACCAGCCTCGCGGCCCCGGCTTGTCGCCAGCGTGATACCTGCCAACCCTCCCCAGTCGTGAGAACTGGATCAAATGACGCGAGGGCAAACCAGTCGTTTCCAAGAACCCCCATCAGGGGTCGGTCTCGGCAGTCTGCTCCAGCAGAGCTCGTGCGGACTCCGCGAAGCGCAGGGCCGTCTTCTCGTGAAGCCCGAACCGTACGTGGACAACCAGCCCGCGCCCACCGGAAGCAGTAGCCCGCCCGTCCCCGTGCTTCTCCTGGTGGCCGCCATTGCCGTCGCGGCCGCGCAGAACGAGGCATGGGCGAGTGCCCTGGGAACTGCGATCACCCCGTACTCCGTCCTCGCCACCAGCAACCAGGACCGGAGGAACTGAGCATGGCCCGCACGAAGCCGTCCCCCGCCCATCTTGCCCTGGTCCAAATCATTGAAGAGGTGGGATGCACAGTCACCACGACGCAGTTGGAACGCTGGCAACAGCACGGTTGGCTCCCTAAGACCTCCGCCTGGTGCGAGCCCGGCTCCATCGCGCTCCGGCGCGACATCCTCACCCGAGCCCTGTGGCTGGCGAGCACTGCGCGGGCCGGCCGCAGTATCGGGTGGCTCGGATGGGTCTTCTGGGCGATGGACGAGACCCCGGACACCGCCGAGCGGCTACGGACGGCCCTGGTCGAGACCCTCAAACGACCGTTGGCCCGGGCGGGGATCGAGCAGATCCCCACCGGGAACTCCGACAAGGCGTTTCAGGCCCGACAGGATGCCGCCGCCAAGATGCTGGAGAACCGCCGCTTCCCCCGGCGCGACCTGGACGAAACCCTGCGCGCCCACGCCGCCGAGGTCGGGCTGGAACTGCCCCGATCCTCGGCGCCTTCCCTCCCGAACATCTTCCACCGGGCCCTGATGGACCCCGGTGCCCGGCTGCTACTCGGCGGCGCCGCCGACGTCGGGACCGAGGATCAGCTGGACGCTCTGGAGCAGGCCATGCCAGACCACCCCGAGGCGATCGAGCACCTTCGCGAAGCACTCCGGCGGTCCGAACTCGCCGGAACCGACCTGCTCGCGCAGTCCCCCCTGGCCCAGGGCATCACCGGCATGGTGCGCACCATCGAGACGGCCGACGACCGGGCCCTTTGCCATGCCGTGCGCACCTGCACGAAGGCGAGCGGCGTCCTTGCGGTGCTCATGCGACGCGCGCCGGACCAGCCGGAGATCCTCGCCCAGCTGACGGGAGACGTGATGTGGGAGCAGTGGGCCCGCGTCGGCGGCATCTTGCCGGAAAGTCCCGCCGTCGTCGCCGCGGCCGCAGTTGCCATAAACACGTTCCAGTACCTGGCGATGCCCGACTGGGCCGCGGACCTGGACCGCTACCTGTCCTTCATGAACGCCCTGCTCGAAGCCCCGAAGTCCGTGGAGGAAGCGGAGGAGTGAAAGACCAGACCCCGGTACCTGTCTCTGAGGAGCTTGGCGAGCGTCAGCCGGTTCTCTTCCGTCATGTGCTGCCCCGGAACGGATGATCTCCACAGTCGATCCGGAGTCCCGGCACGTCCACAAGACCCGCTCCCACCAGCAGGACGGGTTCAAGGCCCACCTCGCGATCGAGCCGGAGACCGGGTTATACACGGCCGTCGCCGTGCGTCCCGGGGCCGGACCCGAGCACCACGAAGCCGCAGTCGGCCTCGAACTCCTCGCCGACGAGAACGAGCCGGTGGACGTTTTCGGTGACACCGCCTACTCCACCGGCCCCGCCCGCCAGGCCCTCGAAGAGGCCGGGCACCGGCTGTTCCTCAAACCCGCACCGCTGCGGCCCGCCGTCCCCGGCGGCTTCACCCTCGACGACTTCGCCATCGACACCACCACCGGCATCGTGACCTGCCCGGCCGGACACACCGTTTCCCTCTCCGCCCCGGGCGGCCGTCACCACCAGCGCACGGCTCCCTTCAAGAACCTGTGCACCGGCTGCCCCCTGCGCGAGCAGTGCACCACCGCCAAGGCCGGACGCGTGCTGACCATCCGCCCCCACCACGATCTCCAAGCCGCGGCCCGCCACCAGGCCGCCACCGATCCCGGCTGGCAAGCCGACTACCGGCGCTGGCGGCCACCAGTCGAACGGGCCGTCGCCTGGCTCGTCCACCACGGCAACCGCAGACTCCGCTACCGCGGCACCATCAAGAACAACACCTGGATCCACACCCGAGCCGCCGCCCTCAACCTCCGCCGGCTGATCAACCTCGGACCCACCCACACCGGCACCACCTGGGCCATCACCCCCGCCATCACATAACCGAGGGGCCGCCCGGCCTACGGCCGGACAGCCCCACAACAAGATCTTCATCGGCCTTCTAGGAGTTGTCGTCGAAGTGTCAGGCCCACATCAGGAGCGAGGCGAGGGTGACGGCTGCTTGGTAGGACTGGCGGCCGGCACTCCTGCGCCGCCGCCCGATGCTCGGTCAAGAACGCGCTGCATGTCCGATTCAGGTCACCGGCGGCTCGTCCGGTGTCAGAGCGTCGAGCGCACGGTCGAGGGCGTCGAGGAGTGAGGCCTGTTCGACGGGTGTGTAGAGCATCCGCAGCGCGAGCCCGTCGCTGAGCGCGATGACGGCGTCGGCGGTGGCTCCGGCGCGGGGGCAGCCGACGCCGTCGAGCCATGCCGCGAGGACCTCCCTGACGTCGTGGTCGACCTGGCGCCGGATCGCGGCGAGGCGGGGGTGGTGGGCCGCCTGCACGGCGAAGGCAAGCTGTGCGGCGGCTTCGGCGCGGCGTTCCTCGTCCAGTGGGAGCGTGGTGAGGACCAGCGCGCGCAACGCCTGGCGCAGCGGGAGGCCGGTATCCACGAGCGCCATGCGCTCCTCGACGCGCTCACCGGCGAGTTCGGCAGCGAAGACCAGCATCTCTTCCTTGGAGCGGAAGTATTTCTGCACCGCCCCGGCGGACCGGCCGCTGGCCGCGGCAACGGTGCGCACGCTGATCTGGTCCAGGCCGCGCTCGGCGGCGAGCCGCAGCAGTGCGGCGCCGATCTGCCGGCGCTGCTCGGCCCGGTCGACGGTCTTCGGCATGGGCCAGGCCACCTTCCCTCTTTGAGATACGATCGTATTCTAACGATTGAAGGGGGAAGACGATGGACGACCACCACAGCAAGTCCTCCACGCCCGCGCTGCGGGTCTCGGACGCCGACCGCGATCAGGCCCTCGGCATCCTGGCCGCGGCGCTGGCCGAAGGCCGGCTCGACGTGCAGGAACATGCGAGCCGGGTCCAGGCGGCCCTGCGGGCACACACCGCTGACGACCTCGGCGTCCTCACCGCCGACTTGCCGGCCCCGACGCCGACCCGGGCCGAACGGGACCGTAAGGACGTGGCGGAGTGGCTCGCGGAGTGGCGGTACTGGCTCGGCGGGCTGGTGCTCATGTCGGCGATCTGGGGCGTGCGCTGTCTGCAGGAGGGGGAGCTGACGTACTACTGGCCGCTCGCCCCGCTTGGGGTGTGGGCAGCCGTCCTCGTCACCGTGGCGATCTGGCCCCGCCGCGGCGACGACGAGGACGGCAAGACCTGATCGTGCCGGGTGGTGCCAGCGGGTTGTGAGTGAGCCTGGCGCGGTGACTGCGGCACGGAGACGAAGCCGCCCGGACCACCGCGCCCGGCGCCCGCCACGACCACCTGGGTCGAGTCACGCCCTGCGCGGGTCCCCCGGGAAGCGTGCAGCAGCTCAGGCATCGCACCGCTCAACGCGGCAGACGTGGGGCGCCGCTCCCTCCGGACACAGGCCCTCATCACTGCCTTGCGGATCGCTCACCCGCAGGGAATTCACCAGATGGACGCGCAGCTCGACCGCTTCCCGCACGCCGCTGCTCCGACCAGGGTGCTCGAGGCCCACTGCTCTGCCAGAAAGTCGTACGTTTCGGCGGTCGCCCGGTCGCCCGGTCGCCCGGTCGCCCGGTCGCCCGGTCGCCCGGTCGCCCGGTCGCTGTCGGGATCGGCGCGAACAACGTCCGCCGTGACGATTCGGGCGCCCGGGAACCCACCCTCCGGTCGACGAGTCCCCGGACCCATGCCAGCCCTTGTTCGTCCGCGTACAGGCAGAACCGCAGTATTCGCGTCCTCGTACGACACGAACCTGCGCTTGGCGTGAGCCAGCCTTGTTCGTAGCCGACTGCGCTGCCCCCTCCGTGGACCCCTCTGTCACCCCCTCCGCGCCCCGTCCCGGCGGGCCGGGCGTTTCCGCAGGTCAGACCGGGCGGTCAAGGGGCCGCCGGGGATCCGGGAACCCTCATGTACCAAGGCGTCCCAAGCACGGGAGGACTTCGACCGACCTCGACGCCGGGAACTGCTGCAAGCGCTGGGGATCCTCCAGAAGGCTACGCCCGACCAGCTGTGGAAGCTGACCCGCCCGGAGAACCAGCACGACAAGCTCACGCGGGACAACCTCCTGGATGTTCAGGACCACCACTTGGTGAGGATCGAATCGGTTCAGGAAGACCAGTGACAGGTGGGGGTGCTCACCAGAGGGGGACACGGCGAGTCGAAGAAGCTGCTGGAGCCGAAGGGCATACGGGTCTCGGTGCTGCGCGAGGAGAAGTACCATCCGGACACAGAAGAGCTGCTCGGCACCGGATACGACGACCACGCCGCGGCGGTCACCTCGACGGCCGGCCACCGGCTCGGCTTCCAGACCGAGATCGGCCACCGGCTCGGCAACAGCTTCGTGCAGCGGGCGGACCTGGTGGTGCGGGCGCCGGCGGCCAGTGTGCCCGTGCTGCTGCTGGAGATCGACCGCCGCACCGAGAACGCCCGCGACCTGGTGCAGAAGCTGCCGCAGGGCGCGGACAAGCGCACCATCGACCTGGCCCCGTTCCCGGCCGGACGCGATCGAGACCGTCGCCCACGAGAGGCGGCTGTGGCGCAGGGTCTACCGCCGACCGGCCGGGAGGGCGTGGCGCCGGTGGCGTTCGTGTTCGTGGACACCACCGAGGCGAAGGCGGCCAACACCGTGAAGGTGCTGGAAGAGATGGGCCGTCGCTACTGGGCGCCGCGCCGGTACGACACCTACCACCGAGGGATCACCTCGCGGGACTACGGCCAGGCGGCGCCCGTCGTCGTCGCCACCCTGGAGCAGCTCCAGGAGCACGGCGCCGACGCGGCGGTGTGGCGGCGTCTGGGACGGACGAGCGAGCAGCCGCTGACGGCCGCGCTCGACAACCCCGACGGGACGCCCTCTACCGCAACCAGGCCGCCCGCGCCGACGCCCAGGAGGCACAGCGCCGTGCCGACGAGCGGGAGACGCAGCGCCCCGTGTGCAGGCGGTGCGGGCAGAAGTTCACCGACGAGCGCTGGGAGGAGACCACCGCGCGCGGCGGAGCCTGGTCGGCCGGAGACGTGACCGTGTGCGGCACCTGCCACGCCGACGACGTCGCCCGCGAGGAGGCCGCGCGCCTCCAGGCCGCCGTGCCGCCGCCCCTGGAGGACGAGCCGGGGAGACGAGTGTCAGTGGGTCGGCCGTTGACAGGTGTCGAGCCGGGGCCGTACGAGCCGACTGCCCGCCGGCGTGGCGTCAGACCTGCCCGGTGCCCTGGACGATGACTTCGTTGACGTTGACGTCCTCTGGCTGGGCGATGGCGTAGCCGATGGCCCGGGCGATCGCCGAGGCGTCGATACCGACCGCGTCGAGCGCGGAGCGCACCGCGCCCTGCTGCTCGGGGTTGCCACCGGAGTGGGTGAGCTCGGTCTTGGTCAGGCCAGGGCTGACGACGGTGACGCGGAGGTCGGTGGTCTCCTGGCGCAGGCCGTCGGACACGGCGCGGACGGCGAACTTCGTCGCGCAGTACACGACCCCGGTCGGGTCCACGCGGTGCCCGGCGGTCGAGGCGACGTTGATGATGTGCCCGGACCGGCGCTCGCCCATGGTGGGCAGGACCGCCGCGATGCCGTACAGCACACCGCGCAGGTTCACGTCGATCATCCGGTCCCACTCCTCGACGCGCAGCTCCTCCATGAAGCCCAGCGGCATGATGCCGGCTTGTTGACCAGGACGTCGACACGGCCGTGGCGCTCCAGCGCGCCGGAGACGAACGCCTCCACGCTGTCGCGATCGGTCACGTCCAGCTGCGCGGACTCCGCGTGATGGCCGGCCTCGGTGAGCTCGGCGACCAGAGCGTCCAGGCGGTCGCTGCGCCGGGCGCCGAGGACGACGTGATGGCCTTCAGTGGCGAGGTGGCGGGCGGTCGCCTCTCCGATGCCGCCGGACGCGCCGGTCACCAGGACGATCTTGCGGTCGGCGGACGGAGTGGTGCTGTTCATGGCTGTGCTTCTTCCTGGGATGGTGTGCCGGCCCTTGTGGCCGGGCGACACGTCCAGAGCACCAGCCGGCCGGAACCCCAGGTAGAACCCTCCTCGTCCCGGGGTCCGGCCTACCGGGGGTCCGTCAGTACCCCCTTTGCGGGCGCGAGGCGGGGCTGGCCGGCAGGGCTAGCCTGAAAGCATGAGCCAGCCCGTGCCGGAGACCGACATCCGGGACTTCCTGCGCACGCGCCGGGCCCGCCTCACCCCGGAACAAGCCGGTCTTGCCCCTCACCCGGGCGCGCGCCGGGTGCCCGGCCTGCGGCGCGAGGAAGTCGCCCAGCTGGCCGGAGTCAGCGTGGACTACTACGTACGGCTGGAACGCGGACGCACCACGTCCGTCTCCGCGGCCGTCCTGAACGCCGTCGCTCACGCACTGCAACTCAACGACACCGAACGTAACCACTTGTTCGCCCTGGCCAACCCCACCGGGCAGCATCCGGATGCGACCACGGTCCAAAGGGCCCGCGCCGGGCTGCTGCGCGTGCTGGAGAACATCACCGACGTCCCGGCCCTGTTGCTCGGGCACCGCCTGGACGTCCTGGCCCTCAACCACCTGGCCCGCGCACTCTACCGAGACTTCGAGGGCCTGCCGGCCGGGGAGCGGAACATGGCCCGCTACGTGTTCCTCGCCGCCGAAGCCCGCGGCCTCTACGTCGACTGGCCCGAGACCGCCCGCGAAAACGCGGGCATGCTGCACCTGTACGCCAGCCACCATCCGCATGATCCCGGCTGGCACAGCTGGCCGGCGAACTGTCCGCCGGCGACCGGGACTTCCGCCGATGGCGGTCGGAGCACGATGTGTACCAGCCCAAGTACGGCTCCAAGCGCTACCACCACCCCCTCGCCGGGGACCTCACCCTCGGCTTCGAAGCCTTCACCCCTACCGGCGACGCCGACCAGACCCTCGGTATCTACACCGTCGAACCCGGCTCACCATCGGAAGACGCCCTCCGCATGCTCACCAGCTGGGCCACCGGCAACACCCATACGGACAGGACCCAGGCGGGTGGTGCCTAGGCCAAGGCGGTTTCGGCGACCCGCCGTGTCGCCGCCGGTGCAGCCGGGATTGACCGTCCATGAACACCTTCAAGCAGACGGCCCTCCTGGCGGCGCTGGCCCTGGCTGCCCCGTCCGCGCCCACCGCCACGGCCGCCCCGGCCTACAAGCCCGGAGAGGATGATCAGCCGGCGCCGCAGCGCGGTCGTACCGTCCCCGGCGGGGGCCCGCGAGCTCGTCGTAGGTCTGCTGCCACGCCTCTTGAAGGTGAGCAAGACTCGGGGGATGGGAACGGTGGTTTCACCCCTCCACTAGTAGGAGCAACGCCGTTCAGTCAAGGGTGGGGTCGGGACGTCAAGGGCTGCTCGTGACCATGGTGGTGCTGACGGTGGCATTGTCAGTGCGGCGCGCTAGGTTGCGGGCATGGGGGCAAGGGCATGGCTGCGCTCCGTCACACCCACCCGAAGAGGAGCAAGACCACCGTGCACAAGCCGAGCCGACCCGAGGACCTCGAACACCCCGACCGCATATGGGCCCGCGCCCTCACCTTCTTCCTGCTGGACGCGTCCTGCGGGGGAGAGACGTCCGGCTTCAGCGAGAAATGGATGGAGTTTTCCACGGGCGCCGGCTGGTGGTGGGTGGAACGGTTCGACGGGGACCGTGCCATGTTCGCCGGCGGTGCCAGCAGGGGCAACAACACTCCTGCCGACGGCCGGCAGATCGACTTGATATCGGGCGGCCCCGACTGGCTGCCCAAGGAGCTGCTGAGGGAGGAGGCCGGCCGTGACGGCATCGGCTTCCTCTACTGGTGGGAGGATGACGCCTGGCACCGCGTCCCGTACCCCGAGGAGCTGCGCGAGGACCATCTCGACGTCGCCGCCCCATGGCTGAACTCCGAGGAGGAGTTCCATGGCCAGGCCGAAGATCTCCTGCAATACGAGTACATGACAGTGGCGCAGGTGGAGGTGCTCGAGGCGGAGTGCACGCGGTTCCGCGAGCTGGCCGAGCGGCGCGCCGTCGACGAGGCAGCGGTCACCGGGCTGCTGGCCGCGGCCTGGCCGGAGGGAACGGAGGGAATGGACCCCGAGCACCTGCCGGCCTGCCTGGATCTCGCCGCCCGCGCCGGCGTCACCGGAAGTCCGGCACGGGCGTGATGGACATGAATCTGGTGGTGTCCCGGCGGAGGACCAGGGCGCGTGTCGAGTCGTGATCAGTCTGTGGCTTTCGCCTTTGCGGCGGGGCCTGGACCGGTAGATCTCCTTGTACGACGCGAGTGTACTGAGGTTGTAGGCGTGGTGTCGTGAGTGTGAGTCCGGTCGCGGGCGAGGCATCCGTCGATGATGTCGCTGCGGTAGTGGATCTGGCGGAGGCCGTGTCGGAGCCGGCGCATGAGGTGACTCGGGTCGGTGAAGGCCGTGTTGTTGAGAACGATCGGGCCGCCGAGCTGCTGGTGAGGAGGGCGCGGTGCTCGGTCCAGGCGAGGCTCTTGCGGCCCCCGCTTTGTGATTGGTGTGTCGTTCTTCAGCCGTGCGGCCGCGTGTCGACGGGGCCCAGGGGCGACTCCGCTCGCGGTGCCGGGCGAGGCGCGCGTGATAAACATCGCCGACGGCGGCGGTCACAAGGCCCTCGGCCGGCAGGCCGGCCGCAAGAAACGGCCCCGCCTGGGCTACAGCTACATCCACACCGCCGTCGACGACCACTCCCGCCTCGCCTACAGCGAGATCCTGGCCGACGAGAAGAAGGAAACTGCCACAGCCTTCTGGCAGCGGGCCCACGCCTACTTCACCCGGGCCGGGATCACCGTCGAACGGGTCCTGACCGACAACGGCTCGTGCTACAAGTCGCACGCCTGGCGCGACACCCTGGCGGCGGCCGGGATCACCCACAAGCGAACCCGGCCCTACCGGCCCCAGACCAACGGCAAGGTCGAACGCCTCAACCGCACCCTGCTGGACGAGTGGGCCTACGCCCGCCCCTACCGGTCAGAGCAGGAACGACGCGACGCGTTCCCCCAGCAACTGCACTCCTACAATCACCACCGCGGACACACCGCACTCGCAGGCAAACCACCCGCCAGCCGCGTCCCCCACCTCACCGGGCAATACGGCCAGGACATACTTCCGCCATGAACATGATCGGCTTGCGGATGCTGCTCGTGGTGTTGTTCGCCGGGACCACACTGAGCGCCTGCTCCTTCTTCGCCCCGTTCGCGACCTGCGAGGGAACCGAGTCGGCCGTGGCGAACCTCAACGGACTGCCCGCGCTGGATCTGCGTCCCGAGCGGGCCACGGCCCTTGATGGTGGGCTGGCGGCCCAGGCCCACTGCACCGAGGACAGCGGGGACGCCTATCTGATCGCGGAGCGGCTGTACTCCTACGACGGGACCCGCGAGGAGGTGCTGGAGTACTACGGCCGGGAAGCGCCGGCGGCGGGATGGCGCCCCGTGGGCCGCCTCGCCACGGGCCCGGACCACCGGATCGCCGTCTTCTGCTTCGAATCCGGCGATCGCCCGAGCATCGTGCTCGCCTTCGAGTCCCCGGAGGACCTCCGCGAGTTCTACGGAGTGGAGCCGGGCCCGGCGCCCGGTGGGCCCGGCTCCCGGATCTGGTTCAGGTGGTCCGCCGAGGCGGCGACCGACGGTTCCCGGATTGACTGCTGAGTGCATTATCCCAGTGCGGCCGGGTCGCGCGGGGAACGGCGGTAGTGCCGGTGAGGCCTGGACGCGCTGTGCGTGCGAGGCACGCGCCCAGTTCGAGGTCAAGATGTGATCGTCTGTAGTCCCGATCACCTCCGGTCCTTCTCTTGCAGTCTGGAGTCGAACGGGGCCCGGCACTGTGGAAATACGCGATGTCGAGATCTTCCTCGCTCTGGCCGAGGAACTGCACTTCGGGCGCACTGCAGCCCGGCTGCGCGTGAGCCAGGCGCGGGTCAGCCAGGCGATCGAACAGCAGGAACGACGCATCGGTGGTGCCCTGTTCGACCGGTCCAGCCGCAGCGTCTGCCTGACGCCCCTCGGGCGGCTTCTCTGAGCGGCCGATCCAAGGGGAGGGGCCGAGCGTACGGATGTCCGCAATCGCGGCGAGGCCCGCGGGTTCCGGGAATCCACGGTGGGCAGGGCTATGAAGAACGCGCCGGTCTCCGGAGACGGCGGCGTGCTTCGGTTGCTTGTGGACCGGCGCGGAGCCGCCGGGTGACAGCCTCGACGAAGGCTGTCACCCGGTAGCGGCGTCCGATCACCGAACCGCTCACACCATTTCGATCACGTCAGAGTGGACGGCGCCGGCAGTGTGGCGAGTTCTGCGAGGAGGCGGGCCGCCGGTGCGGGGGCGACCAGCCACTTCAGGTGACTGCCGTCGAGTGTGTGGACGTCGTACGGGTTGTCCGGCGTCAGCTCGTTGCCCTCGCGGATCAGGCGGTCCTGTAGGGCGAGGGGCAGGCTGGTGTCGTCGGCGAGCCGGATGTAGGTCTTCGGGATGCGGCCCCAGGTCGCGGCCTGTGCCCGGTCGGCGGGGCCGCCGGCGTCCAGGTTCTCGTCGGGCTGGAAGGTGTTGAGGAAGGTGAGGAACTGCTCGTCGGTGCCGTCGGCGAGGAAGGCCGCCTTGAGCGCCGCGAGAGCGTTCGGATCTGCGGTACGGAAGTTGACGCGGAGCAGACCGAGTTCGGCGGGGTTTCCGGCCAGCGCCGACATCAGGGAAGCCGCGTCGACCGTGGCCATCTCGGGCTCGGTGTAGTAGTCGTTGACGGTGAGGTCGACCGGGGCCCAGGCCGAGACGTAGACCAGGCGGTCGATCAGGTCCGGGCGCGCGTTGGCCGCAGCCGTGGCCGTGATACCGCCGCGGCTGTGGGCGACGAGGATCACGGGGCCGTTCCGCTTGGCCCGTTCGAGGATCCCGATCAGGTGCGCGACGTTGTCAGCGAGCGTGACGCCCTTGATCGAGCCGGGCGCGCTCGCGAGCCCCGCGGGGTCCTGCGGCGCCTGATAGGCGTGGGTGAAGGTCGCCTGGAACCCGTGGCCGGGCAGGTCGACGGCGATCGAGCGGTGCCCGAGGAGGCCGAGTTCGGCCTGAAGGGGCGCGAAGGAGAAGGAGTTCGCGAAGGCTCCGTGCACGAGTACGAACGTCGGTTGCATCTGTTTCGTCACTTTCCGGCCGCCGCGGGGCGGCGGCCATGGCGGGGCCCCCGGGTGCGGGGACGTCTTGGTGCGTGGGCTTGTCGGTGGCCTACGCGATCACTCCGAGGTCCGGCGCAGCACCAGGCAGACGAAGCCGAAACTGTCCCGGTACCCGTGCAGCCACTGCGAACGCCGGGCATTGGCCGTCTCCAGCACCTGCGCGGCGGCCGGATCGGCCGGGTGGTCCAAAGCCCATGCGGCCAGCGAGCCCCAGCAGGCCCACTCGTAGGCGTCCAGCTCGGCGCGGGAGCTGACGTGGCCGTGGACGGGGGTCCAGCCGTCGGCGACGACGCGGTCCACCGTGGTTGCCAGGTCCGCGAGGTCACCGAACGTCTCGACGGCCGCCGGTGACGGGTCGCGGTCCCAGAACGCCTCGCCGATCAGGACGCGGCCGCCGGGAGCCATGTGCCCGCGGGCTGCCGCGAGGGTGGGCACGAGACCGCCGAAGGCATGCGTGGCGCCGACGCTGATCACCAGGTCGAAGGGCTCTGAAGAGCCGAAGTCCGCGGCCGCCCGCTGGTGGAGGACCAGGTGCTCGTCGACTCCGCGTGCGCGCGCCGCCTGGCGGGCCCGGGCCAGGGCGACCTCGGAGACGTCGACGCCCTCGGCGTGCAGGTGCGGGCGGGTCGCCAGGGCGCGCAGGAGCCACTCTGCCGTGCCGCATCCGAGGTCGAGCACGCGCTCGTCGCCTCGCGGCAGGCCCTGTTCGAGCAGTCGGCTGACCGAGTCGTCGTCGAGCGGGGACTTGATCGGGTGGTCAGCATGGGCGATCTCGGATATCTGTTCGCGGTTCACCGGGGCTCGTGCTCCGGGTCGAGGAGCAGCTTCGCGGCCACCGTCGTGCCGTCGGTGCGGATGGTGCCGGCGACGGCGTTCGCCCGTGCTGCCGCTTCGGGGGTCAGGGCCGTGCTGAGGGCGGCCGACAGGGACTCGAAGGTCGGGGTCGGGCCGTCGTGTGCCGCGCCGATGCCGAGTTCGGCCACGCGGGCGGCCCAGTGCGGCTGGTCGACGAACTGGGGAACCACCACCTGGGGTGCACCGGCGAGGGCGGCGGTCGTCGTGGTGCCTGCGCCGCCGTGGTGCACGACGGCGGCGACCCGGCGGAACAGCGCCTGGTGGTTGACGTCGCCGACGGCGAAGCAGTCGTCCGCGTCGACCGCCAGGGCCAGGTCTGCCCAGCCGCGGGAGACGAGGACCCGGCGGCCCTGCGCGCGGGCCGCCTCGACGGTGATCCGGGCGATGTCGGTGGCCGCGCTCATCGGCATGCTGCCGAAACCGACGTACACCGGCGGCGTGCCGGCGTCCAGGAACGTCTCCAGGTCGTTCGGCAGGGGCCGTTCGTCGGGCAGGATCCACGCGCCGGTCTGCAGGACGTCGAGGTTCGTGAGGTTCTCCCACGGCCCGAGGACCGGGTCTGCGGCCAGCCACGGCCGGTCGCCGAAGACGTGGTCGCGGACGTTGTCCACCGGCGCGAGGCCGATCGCCGCGCGGTGGGCATTGAGGGGCTGGAGGTAGAGGGCGTTGACCTTCTGGGCGTCCAGCTCCCACAGGGCCTGGTTGTCGGTCATCCCGGGCGGAGCCGGAGGGCCGGGCCGCGGCGACGGCAGGTAGTGGGCGGAGGGCATCTCGAACGGGTGGAAGCCGGCGTACACGTAGCGGATGCCCAGCTTCTCGGCCACCGAGCGGGCGCCGGCCGGCATCAGACCACTCGCCACCAGCACGTCACAGTCCTCGGCCGCCTTGCCGACCGTCTCGAAGTGCGTGGCGACCAGCTCGGCCGCGAATGCGGCCGCGTCCGACGGCGGCGCCCCCGTCCGCAGCGCGCGCACGTCCCGCCCGAAGGGCACCACTTCCGCGCCGACACCGGCCAGCAGTTCCGCGAACTCCTCGTCCGGCGGTGCGCACACGCGCACCTCCGCGCCGAGTTCTCGCAGCGTCGCCGCCAGTCCCGCCAGCGGCGCGATGTCGCCGCGCGATCCGTACGCCATCAACAGCACACGCATGTCGTGTCTCTCATTCCTTGTGGATGCCGGCCGCGGCCGGCGGGTCAGTCGCTCTCAGGCCGCGGGCACGTCGAGCTGGTACTCGTGGGTGCGCCGGTAGGAGCGGAATCCCAGCCGGTGGTTGACGGCCAGCATGTGGACGTTGTCGTCGGCGTTGTCCGTCTCGATCTCGACGACGCCGGGATGCTCGGCGCGCAGCCGCCGCGTCATGGCGGCCTTGACCCACAGCCCGAGGCCGTGGCCGCGGTGCGCGGGCACGACCGCCGTGTCGTACTGCTGGGCTCGCGGCCCAGAGCTCCCGGGGAGCACGATCTCGGTGTAGCCGCCCATGGTGCCGTCGTCGTGGACGGCGGCGGTGGTCAGCAGGGTGTCCCCGCGGTCGGCGACCACTTTGGCCATGGCGCGCACGCGGTCGGCGTCCCACGCCACGCTTCCGTAGTCCAGGTCGCCGACGGGCATGTCGTTCATGGCGTTCTTGGCCGCGGCGAACGCGTCAGCGAGCCCGTCGGGAACCGTGCCGGTCCAACTGGTCAGACGGTAGCCGGGGTGCTCGGCATCGGCGATCCGCAGCAGTTCGGTCACGTCCAGCTCGTCGAGGCGCAGCATCAGGTGGTCCAGGGTGAGCGCGCGGCGGAAGCCGTGGCGCTCGCTGAACGCCTCGCCCGGGCTGCCGGCGGCGGCTGTCGCGACGAGGCTGCGCCGCCTCTCGGCGCGGCAGGCGGCCAGGACCGCCGAAAGGAGAAGGGAGCCGGTTCTCAGGCGCCGGTGTGCGGGATCGACGTGGAGCTCCAGTTCGGCCAGGTGCTGCTGGCCCGGTGAGGTGAACAACCGGAGGCCGGCGACTCCGACAGGGGCGCCGTCCGCCGCGGTGGCGAGCCAGGTCAGCCGGCGGCTGCCCAGGGCGGGCTGGGTGAGCTGGGCGTGGATCTGTCCGGGGCTGGGGGCCGGTACTCCGGGCAGGTCGTGGGCCGTCGAGGCGGCGACGACCTGGTGCCACGCGGCGGCCTCGGTATCCGAGACGCGCTGGAGCGGAGTGACGTGTGCAGATGGGGACACTGTGATGGCTTTCGAGGGCGAGGGGCGGAGTCGGTCGGGCGACGGGCCGTGAGGGCGGCGGGTAGTGAACGTGTGTCAGGCCGTGGTGATTGGACTCCAGCGGTCGAGGGCGGTGTGGGCCGGGATCCATCGGGCGGTGTAGGCGGCGACCCCGGGCTCGGTCAGCAGCCGTCGATGGCCTGGACCACCGGCGCGATGACGGCGCGCTCGGCTTCCCACACCTCCAGCAGCGCCAGGTCCCTTCGGGCGGCCGGCCAGATTCCGCCGCAGTGGCGGCCACAGCGCGTCGTCCTCGGCCGCGTGGTGCGCGCTGAGGGCCTGCTCGAACAGCGTCCATCCGGCAGCAGTGGCCCGTACCCGCACGGGGTCACGGTCGGCGGCGGTGGTGACCCGGTCGAGCTGGGCCAGTTCCCGGCGCACGGCGCCATGCATCGCGTACATCACGGTCAGGTCGATGGCGTCGCTCATAGGGCCGGACGAATGCGGCGTTCTTCACGGTTCTTCATGCGTGCAGGCATGCCTCAATGATCTTGCGATCCATACATATGATCAAGCCATACTTCCACGCGGTTCGATAACCGCTGAGTTGTCGACCGGGGGCGGCGGCCGGGTGAACTGCGGGACATCGAGATTCCTCGTACTGGCGGAGGAGCTGCATTTCGGCCGGGCCGCACAGCGGCTGCACGTCTCCCGGGCACGCGTCAGCCGAGCCATCAAGAAGCAGGAGCGGCGCATCGGCGCCGAGTTGTTCGCCCGCACCGCCCGCTCGGTCAGCTTGACCGAGGTCGGCCGACAGTTCCGCGACGACCTGCAACCCGTCTTCGATGCCGGCAGCGAGCTGCCGGGTGAGCCGGATGGCCTCGGCAGCGAGGTCGACGTCGCCGGAGTAGCCCTCGTTGAAGACGAGGTAGCGGACGCGCAGCACGGTGGCGCCGTCGCCGGGCTGGTCGAGGCGCACGCCGGAGACGGTGCGCTTGGCGCGGCTGATGTGCTGCGCCATGGTCGCCTCGGGCACCAGGTAGGCTCGGGCGATCTGGCGTGTGGTGAGCCCGCCGACGGCACGCAGCGTGAGCGCTACCGCGGACGACGGCGTCAGCGACGGGTGGGCGCACAGGAAGTGGAGCCGGAGCGTCTCGCCCACCACAGGCGCCGGCCCGGGCACCGGCTCCTCCTCGACGAGGTCCTCGCGCCGGCGGCGGGCGGCGTCCGAGCGGGCCGTGTCGAGGAACTGGCGCCAGGCCATAGTGACCAGCCAGCCCTTGGCATCCCGCGAGGGTCGGCCGCCCAGACGCGGAGCGCCTCGACCAGCGCGTCCTGCACGTCCTCCGCCACCGCGAAGTCGGCTCCGCGGCGGACGAGGATGGTGAGCACGCCGGCGTGAGGCTCCTGAGCAGGACCTCGCCCATCGGCGACGTCACTCCGTGATGGTGGGCGGCGCGCCCAGGAACGGGCGCACCTCCAACCACTCGTGGATCGGCTTGCCGCCGGCCCCCGGCGCGGCCGACAGCTCCCCGGCCAGCTCGACGGCACGCTCGTAGCTGTCGACGTCGATGATCATCCAGCCGGCGATGAGGTCCTTGGTCTCCGCGAACGGGCCGTCGGTGACCGGCGGGCGACCCTCACCGTCGTAGCGGACCCACACTCCCTCGGGGGCGAGCGCCTGAGCGTCGACGAACTCGCCGGTCTTCTCCAGCCGGGCCGCGAAGTCGTTCATGTATTGCACGTGGGCCGAGATCTCCTCCGGGCTCCACTGGTCCATCGGCACGTCGTTGACCGAAGCGGGGGCGCCGCGGTAGTGCTTCAGCAGCAGGTACTTGGCCATCCTGGTTCTCCTCGGTCTCGTGCGAGCCATTGTGGCCGCGTTCACCCCGAGGACGGAGCCGGACGCGGGTTCTCGACATCGCCGTCCGATCCTTTTCGGGCTCGCGGTCGGGTGCCCTCGAGCGGTTCGGCCGCGCTCATGCGCTGTCACTCTTGCGGCCGACCGCCAGGGGCAGGGCGCCCTGGCGCTCGGCGTGGGCGGGCGGCCTCTGGACGCACGACGTCGTGGGCGGGGTCCCGCTGCGCGGATCGCGCCTCACCGGCTCGCCAGGTGGCGAACAGCCCGCCTCCCGCGCTCATGATCACGGAAAAGCCCGTCGCGCCTGCCACCATGTACACCACCGTGGCCAGTGTGATGAGGACAACCAGGCCGAGCAGCTCCACGGAACGTGTGCCCGCTTGCCTCGGGAGGGTCTGGACCTCGCGGTCCCCGGCCCGGCGGCTGATCCTTTTCGGCATGGCGACTTCTCCCAACCAGGCACCCCGTCGGTGCTCCTCTTGGGAAGATGCAGGCGGGAGGATTTGTGCCACCAGGGGCAACAAACGGGGTGGGAGGTATTTCTCAGGACGGGCAAGTTGCCGCCTCCCGGCAAGAAGGCGCTGCGGTAGCGCGGGGGGAGGACGCATGAGCGGAGGCGGGGAGGGAATCAACCGCCGCGGGCGCTCGATGGCCCCACTCGACCCGAGGCTCTCCCCGGGGGAACGGGAGTTCCTTGAACGGTTGCGGGCGGTGGCCGCCGCCGCCGGGGACACCCTCGCAAAGGTCAGTAGTGGTCTGGACGACCTCGCGCGCGTGGAGCGGGTCCACTCCATGGCGGCCAGCGTGCCGGACCTGTCGAAGATGCTCTCCGGCAAGCGCAGCACCCGGCCGGAAGTGATCAGGGGTCTCCACATTCTTGCCGCGTTGCGGGAAGGGCAGCCGGAGAATGGTGTTGTCATGTCCACGGACCCGAACCTGGCGAGTTCGAGGCTCCGGGTGGCGGTTGCGGAGGCCGAGAAGGAGATCGCCATCACGCAACGCCTCTACACCGGGTGGGTTAGGGGGCGCGACCGGGGGTTGCGGCTACAGCTGGCTGAGGCACAGGAGCAGTCAGGGGAACTTCGGACCCGGCTGATGCATGCCGAGCGGCGCGCGGAGGAACTCGCCGCCGAGTTGTCCAGGGCCTGTCGCCGTCACGCCGAGATGGTTGAGGAGCTCACCAAGCGCAGCACCGAGGTCACTGCCGCGCTTGGCCGAAGCCGCCGGCAGATCCGCGGGCTTGCGGACGAAGTACGGGCCTTGAACGAGCGCATCACGTGGCTGGAGGGAGCGCTGCGGGAAGCTTGGCGCGCCGTCAGTCGTCACGTGGCAGAACTCGCCTCTGTCGTTGAGTTGGTGATCGAGCTGGCGGCTCAGCTCACTGACGCGGAAGACTGATATCCCGCCTTGATCGCCTTCGCCCTCCTACCCGGCCCGTACGCCTTGATCGTCGTCCTCTTCGTGCCGGCAGGAACCGCACGCGGCAACCTCACCGTCCTCCGGGCCGCCGCCGTCACCGACCGCTGGGAAACCGCCCACTACAGCCGGTTTTCCGGCGCCCCCCGGCTGCGTCGGCTCCCACTGCAGCAGCCCTCGCACCCTGCGCCGGAGCCGCCCTCGCCCAGCTGTTCGAAGGCCCTCCCGCCCTGATTGCGCTGCTCGCCGTGCGCGACCCTGAGGCCGCGCCGTGAAGTCCGAGGACCCCGAGGATTCAGCTGCCCTCCTCGCCGAGTACAGCCGCTGCGCCGAGCTGATCACCCCCGCACCCCTACTGCCCGGGCACCGACGTCGACGTGTCGCTGCCGTACTGGATGACCGTCCGCCCGTTGGGCTCCACCAGTCCGGGCGGCCCGCACAACGTCGACCTCGCAGGCGGCCGCGGTTGGCTCGCTCGTCTTCACCTTCATCCGCCGTCACGCCGACCCCCAGACCTCACCGTCACCGAGGGTTCCGGGCGGGGTGGGTGGTGTGTCGCTTGTTCGGCGTCCGGTCGGCTTTTTCGTGTAACTGTTTCTTTCCGGCTTGGCTGCCGTCACTTGTCCGCGGATCCGGTGGCTAGAGTCGCGGTCATGGGTGGACAGCAGACGCGAGGGAAGCGGTGCAAGCAGTGCCAGCGGCCGCTCGATGAGCGCGGCTGGTGGCGTCCGAAACGGTTCTGCAGCCGGTGGCACCGGGTGAGGTACTGGCTGGAGGAGCTGGGAGAGATCGTGCTCGGCTAGGTGTTCTGTCCGGGGAGTTGCAGATGGTCGGGTTGAGCAACCCCTACCGCGCGTATGTGGAGCAGTAGGACGGCCGAGGGGCAGTCCGGGGAAGGCGTCCGGCCCGGACCGGCCGACTTCGGGCAGGCGCTCCTGCGCGTACGCCGTGACGATCCGGACGCGCCGGCGGCCGCCAGGGCGGCGGCCCGGCTCGGCACGGTGTTGTGACACAGGAGCACCTGACAGCCCGGATCACTGAGGTGTACGGCGATACCGTCGTCACCGTCGTCACCGAGTGGTCGTGTGCGCATGGGGATCTGGGCTGGGCGAATCTGACCGGGCCGACGCTCACCTTCCTCGACTGGGAGTCGTGGGGGAGGGCACCGGTGGGCAACGACGCCGCTTGCTTGTGGTCGGCATCCCTCACTGTCCCGGCTCTGGCGGACAAGGTGCTGCTTGAGTTTGACGACGTCCTCACGCCCGGTCCGGGCGGCTGTCCCAGCTGATGCTGTGCGCCAACGTCGCCCGCGCGTACCGCCGTACGGGCCGGAAGTCGGCGCTCACTGCAGCCATGGAGGCAGCAGTCCCGCAGGCTGCTGGCAGACCTGGTGTGACCTCCCCAAGGTCCTGGGGCCTTCGCTGCGATCTGCGGGACGACGTAGAGCTCTCCTCGCAGGCGCGGGGGTGCCCCGTACTCGGTGCCGCCGGGCAGTGCGCAGCCCTTTCCGGTGAGCGGAGATGCGCGGGGAATGGGGCCTTGCCGATCTAGGTGTGTCACGCGAATGCCAGCGCCGGACCGTGCGCGGTCGCGCGCTCCTGGTAGGCGGTCCCCACCCTTGCGCACGAGCATTCGAGGCAGCAGGGTCCGAAGGCATCGTTCGAGGAGAAGGACCAAGTGCTGATCACTGCGCTACATCTGCCCTTTCAAGCAGTAACCATCCATCGAGGCCAGGCCGCCAGTCACCAGCAGCATCACTGTGATCAACACTGCTACTCCTCCAACACCGACAGCGGCGACACCTGACCGTCGTCACATAGTGGGCCCACGCGCCCAGGCGAGAAGCGCAGCTCCCTTGAGCGTAAGGGCGCCAACTCGTTCACAAGGGGTCAGCAGCGTGATCACGTCCCGAGCTGCATCGCCTGCATCCTGTCCTGTCTGCGCAAGAAAGGCGATTGCGACGCCGAGTTCCTCAGTCAGTTCCAGGCAAGACGGCCCCTGCTCATGGAGACGGCGTCGCATCGCAACAGCTGACTGGAACCACTCTGCCGCCTGAGGTGCTCACTCATCGCTCGGACACATCAATCCCAGCCGCTCGTACGAGACGGACAGGTCGCGGACGTAGACCGTGTTACCAGGCTCGGCCTTCACCAGCCGCTCGCGGATGGTCAGGGTCTCACGGTACAGGCGTTCGGCTTCGCCGGACTGCCCACTGGCCCGAGAAGCCGTTGCCATACCGATCATGGAGTCTGTCGACCGAACGGGCGTCTCGATCGGGTGATCGCGGGCACTGCCCGGCATGAGAGCAGGGCCTGGCGGTGTACGGGGAAAATCCAGGTGAGCGGACGGCCGCGCGCTGCTACGGTCGGGCGCTATGAGCTGGCTCCCCGATGACTTCGTCCATCCCGTCCTGGTACCGCTGCCGGGCAGTGGTCATCACCTGCGGCCGATCCAGGAGGCGGACACCCCGCTCGACTATCCGGCTGTGATGGGTTCGCGCGAGCGGCTGTGGACCATCTTCGGCCCAGCCTGGGGCTGGCCCGCAGCCACCATGACCTACGAGGCCGACCAGGCCGACCTGTTGCGGCACGAGAAGGAGATCGCCGCACACCAGTCTTTCAACTACGCGCTGTTCGACGCGGCGGAGACAGCTCTGCTCGGCTGCGTCTACATCGACCCACCGGAGAAGGCCGGCGCGGACGGCGAGATCTCCTGGTGGGTGGTGGACGAGCTGGTGGACAGCAAGGTCGAGCAGGCCCTCGACGAGCTGGTGCCGCGGTGGATCGCCGCCGACTGGCCGTTCGAGCAGCCGCGCTTCCTCGGCCGCGAGATCTCCTGGTCGGACTGGCTCGCCCTGCCGGAGCACCCCGACACGTAAGTGGTTGTTGCACGTACCGATCTCGAAGGCTGTCGATCGAACGGGAGCCTCGATCGGGTGACTGCGGCGGTTTCCGCGCGTGAAAACAGGGCCTCCTGGTAGCTCGGGGGTGCGATCCCATTCCGGTGGTTCCCGGAGGCCCTGTTGTCTTTGTTGTACGTCGATCACGTTCACTTCAACTCACCCGCCGGGTCGCGCGATTGCCTCGCGCACGTGTCCGGCAACGCCGCCGACCATCCGGACCGGGTGCGCCAGTATCCGTCGGACATGACAGACGCGGAGTGGGCGGCCGTCCAGCCGTTGCTGCCGGTGCCGGCCTGGTTCCAGGGGGCGGGGTGGGCGGCCCGAGGGCTACTACCACCGGCAGCTGCTGGACGCGATCCGCTACCTGGTCGCGGGCGGGATCTCATGGCGGGCGATGCCCGCGGACTTCCCCGCATGGGCCCGGGTCTACGCCTTCTTCCGCCGCTGGCGCGAGCACGGGCTGATCGCCGAGTTCCACGACCGGCTGCGCGGGACGCTTCGTGAGCGCGAGGGCCGCGAGGCCGAGCCCACTGCGGGGATCATCGACGCGCAGTCGGTGCGGGCCGCCGCGACGGTGCCGGCCGTCTCACGCGGCTACGACGGCGGGAAGAAGGTACCGGGCCGCAAGCGGCACACCGTGACCGACACCCTCGGCCTGCTCCTGGCCGTCGCGGTCACCGCCGCGAACATCGGCGACCGGGACGCCGCGGCGGACCTGCTGATCCGGCTGCGCCGTCTGCACCGCGACATCACCCTCGTGTGGGCCGACCGCGGTTACACCGGCTCCCTCGTCGGCTGGTGCCGGGACAAACTCGCCCTGACCTTGGAGATCGTCAAGCGCATCGACGACATGGCGGGGTTCATGGTGCTGCCCAGGCGCTGGGTGGCCGAGCGCACGTTCGCGTGGCTGATGAACTCCCGCCGTCTGGCCCGGGACCGAAACCCTGCCCGCCACCAGCGAGGCGATGATCCGGTGGTCGATGGTCACGCGGATGAGCCGGCGTCTGCGACGGCCACGGTCCGCCGGCCGGCACTGAACGCCCCCGACACCTCCAGGAGGAGCCACCCGCGCTCCGCCAGGCGCCCGGCTTTCGACCGCAGTCCCTCGACTTTCGCCGGCGTCGCATCAAGGCCCAGCTCCACCGCGATCTCCTTGGCCCGAAGCGGTCCGTGACCCGTGGATCGCTGCTGTTCCAGCACGCCCAGAATGCCCTGATAGTCCGGCGCCAGAACCGTCACCGGCAGCCCTTCCCGCCAGGGCGGCACCGTCGAGCCCGGCACCGGCGCGAGCGACACCACCGCTTTCTCCTCGGCCTCGGACCCGGCGGTGGTCTCGGCAGCCGAGGCTGTTAGGGCCTCGACCAGCTCTTCCCTCGCGATCACCCGCCGGTCCAGCTCGATCTCGGCGGCCTCCAACACCTCAGCCAACCGGGCGACTTCCTCCCGTAGCCCTTCCACCCGCACACGGGCCGCTGTCTCCCGCTCCTCCAGCATTCCCAGCACCGACACCATCGCGCACCCTTCGCTCACAGAGCGGAAACAAGACGCCGGATGCCTCTCTCATTTCGAGCTACAGGAACGTCGCCGATGTGGGGCAGGGAGGGGGCCGGGCGGCCGGGGTCGCGGGCGTCCAGGGGGGCAGCAGACTCGGCGACCACGTGGGCGTGGAGCGCTTCGGACACTTCCTTGCGCAGCTGCTCGGCATACGCGGTGCGCTCGGTGGGGCCGGCCACGGTCGGCACGTTGGCCCGTCGTGAGCCGACGACGACCGCAGCCGCCTTCGAAATCGTCCTGGGGCCTGGCGTGCCCGTGATCACGAAAGTTCTGGAGCGGCGCGGCTATGTACACCGCATCCGTTTCGAGGACCGGCCCGGCGGCAGCCGCGTCATGAGGTTCGGCACCGAGCTCCCCAGCCGGGGCACCACCTGGGACCGCCTGGACGAGGTCGCGCTGACCTCTCAGGGCCTGACCACAACGACCAGGCCCGACGCGGTTCGCGCCCCTCTGGTCGAACCCCGGCAGGAAAGCACAGGGAGTGAGCGGGCCATCGTCACGGTCACGCGCTCCCAGTTGCGTGCGGTGAGCGCCGCGCCAGAACGACCCGGTCAAACGCGCGCTGATGCACCTCGACCGGGCTTTGCGCGATCAGACGGACCAGGCCCACGGCGCGGTGAGGACCATCCGAGCGCTGCTGGGGAGGAGCCAGACTCCGGAGAACGTCGCCAGGCTGCGTATGGCTCTCAGCCGCGGGCTGCGTTGGATAGAGCAGCGGGCGAGGCATCGCCAAGCAGTGATAGACCAGCTGAAGGGACGCACTACGTCTGCTCTTCTCCTGGAGGCCGCCGAGTTGCTGAAGGACCCGGATGTCACGGCTGAGGAGCGAGAGGCCGTACGCACCGCGCGTATTCGGTACGGGCAAGAGAGGGGCGCATACCAGTGTGCGCTGGCCGGGCAGCGCGCAGCCAAACAGTGCGAACGTGAAGCCGAGCAGCACCAGCGTGAAGTGGAACACGCCAGCGTGAGGTAGAGCGCCGTGAGCGGGCTGAGCAGGCCTTGGCCGAGCAACGTCGTCGGGCCGAGGCTGCGGAGCGCCAGGCGCATGCCGACAACCTGGCCCATCTGGCACCGTTCGTCGCTGGCGCGTTGAAGAAGGCGGCGGCCCGGGAGGGGCGGACCACTACCTGGGGGGAGATCCGCCAGAAGACCGGCCAGCGGCAGCTGGACCGCCCTGCCCACCAGGACAAGCTGGATCTCCTGGGGATGGTCGAGAAGGACACCCTTCCCAGCAGTCCTCTGTGGTCGGCTGTCCTTGCCGCTGCCGGCACCGATGAAGCACTACGCTTTCACCGCGACATCTCACACCGCCTGCAGCGGCCCGTCCCTGACAGCGACAGTGACCTCGTCACTCAGCTCACGGCGGACTGCGCCCAGCTCCGCCGTCAGTGGTAGCCATTGCGGGGACTGTAAATCGTTCGGTGTAACTCCCGATCAAGGAAGATGCACCGATGACCAGTGAGAACGTGACCGAGGCCGTCGAGGCGGCTGCGCCGCAGCGGGCCAAGGCGGTGGACGACCGGCTGATCGACGAGCTGGTGAGCCGTGCCCAGGCCGAGGGCCTGCAGCTGACCGGTGAGGGCGGGCTGCTGCAGCAGCTGACGAAGCGGCTGCTGGAGTCCGCCCTTGAGGGTGAGATCACCGACCATCTCGGCTATGACAAGCACGACCCGGCAGGGAAGACGGCGGCAACTCCCGCAACGGCACCCGCGCGAAGACCGTCCTGACCGAGGTCGGGCCGGTGGAGATATCCGTGCCCCGCGACCGCGACGGATCCTTCGAGCCGAAGATCGTCAAGAAGCGGCAGAAGCGCCTGACGGGCGTGGACGAGATGGTCATATCGCTGTCCGCGAAGGGCCTGACCACGGGCGAGGTCCAGGCCCACCTCGCGGAGGTCTATGGCGCCGAGGTCTCCCGCCAGACGATCTCCACGATCACCGACAAGGTCATGGACGGCATGGCCGAATGGCAGAACCGGCCCCTGGACGCCGTCTATCCGGTGGTGTTCATCGATGCGATCCACGTGAAGATCCGTGACGGAGCCGTCGCCAACCGGCCTATCTACGTCGCCCTGGCCGTCACCGTCGAAGGCCGCCGCGACATCCTGGGGCTGTGGGCCGGCGACGGCGGCGAGGGCGCCAAGCACTGGATGCACATCCTCACCGAGATCAAGAACCGAGGCGTGAACGACGTCCTGATGCTGGTCTGCGACGGTCTGAAGGGCCTGCCCGACGCGGTCGAGACCGTCTGGCCCCGCACCACTGTCCAGACCTGCGTGGTCCACCTGCTGCGGAACTCCTTCCGCTATGCGGCCCGCCAGGACTGGGACAAGATCGCCAAGCTCCTCAAGCCGGTCTACACCGCCGCGACCGAAGAGGCCGCACTGGAGCGGTTTGCGGAGTTCGCCGACGCCCGGGGCAGGAAGTATCCGGCGGTCGTCCGGCTCTGGGAGAACGCCTGGGAGGAGTTCACCCGTTCCTGCGGTTCGACACCGAGATCCGCCGCATCGTCTGCACCACGAACGCGATCGAGTCCGTGAACGCCAGGATCCGGCGGGCGGTCAAGGCCCGCGGGCACTTCCCGAACGAGACCGCCGCCCTGAAATGTGTGTACATGGCGATCATGTCCCTCGACCCCACCGGGAAGGGCCAGGCCCGCTGGACCATGCGCTGGAAGACCGCCCTGAACGCCTTCGACATCACCTTCGACGGCCGCCTCTCCGCAGCACGTCAGTAACCTCGAACACCCTGGTTACACCGTTCGATTGACAGACCCCGAACACCTGCGTGCGCTGCCCGATGCTCTGGCCCGACCCTGCCCAGCGTGACCGGCTGGTCGAGATCCGCGACAATCTCATCGCCCGAATCGCCGAGGCTGAGCGCGAGGGGTGGCTCGGCGAAGTCGAAGGCCTGCGTGTCAGCCTTGCGGGAGCCGAGGACAAGCTCGCCCAGGTCGGCCGGCGTCCCCACCAGGGAGCCGACGTCGACCTCGGCATGCCCACCATCAGGAACGAGGACTTTTGAACGCCGACGCCGATCACGAAAGCCCAAGCCGGGACCTCAGCACCTGGACGATCGAACGTCTTCAGTCGTTCGCCGAGGACGCCCAAGGCCAGCAGCTGGAGGCGGTACGTGTCGTCGCGCAGAGCCATGCCTATCGCGCCGACGAACCCCGCGAAGCCCGCCAGCAGTGGGCCAAGCTGTCGCTGCAGGCCAATCATCGTCTGCACGGCGAGGGTCCGTGGGATCGAGCGCGAGGGGCTCAGCAGAACTTCATGCTCCGAATGTGGATGATCGACCAGTTCGGCCCTGACGACGAGGATCACGACTGGAGCCCCGAGGCACTGGCGGCCGACACTGTTGGCGCCCTCGCCCTCGCCCCTGCTGAGGCCCGGGCTCTCGCCGATCACTGGCGCGACCTCGAGGTTGAGCGGATCGGCGTGCTACGGCGGCACAAGAGCCTGACCGCCCATCTGGACCGGCTCGTCGGCCACCTGCAACCCAGCCCAGTACGGGATCAACTTCTCGCCTGGACAGCGACTCGCCAACACCTGCCCTGACCGAAGCCGAAACCGCGAGTTCACACCACTCTCGAGGCCCGATCTCAGAGTTCAGAGAATTCGGGCTCACCCCTTTCTACTGCGAGCCGGGACTTCGCGGCGCCCATGAGAAGGGTGGAGTGGAGTGCCAGGTCGGCTACTTCCGCCGCAACTACCTCACGCCCGTTCCCCGGGTGGTCTCCCTGGACGAGCTGAACGCGTCCTTCGCCGAGTTCGAGCAGGCGGAGGAAGGACGAAGGATCGGGATGCGGATCCGCACGATCGGCCAGGACTTCGCCCACGAATGCGTCCTGCTGATGCCCCTGCCTCAGGATTCCTTCGAGACCGGCGTCGTGTTCACCCCGAGGGTGGACCGCTACGGGATGATCGCGGTGAGGGTCTGCCGCTACTCGGTTCCGGCCCGGTTCATCGGCCGCACCGTCCGCGTCGTGCTCCGCTCCAGCGACCTCGTCGTCTTCCACGGCCGCACCGAGATCGCCCGCCACCCCCGCCTGACCGCGAAGGGCGCCGAGCGCGTCGTCCTGGACCACTTCCTCGAAGTCCTGCTGGCCAAGCCCGGCGCGATGGCCGGCTCCGCGGCTCTGGACCAGGCCCGCCGCGAGGGCACGTTCACCGTCGCCCACGAAGCGTTCTGGGCTGCGGCAAAGAAGGCCGAAGGCGACACCGAGGGCACCAAGCACCTGGTCCACGTGCTACTGCTGCACCGGCATCTCGAACACCGCGATGTGATCGCCGGCATCCGATCCGCCCTCGCAGCCGGCGCCCACGCCGCCGACATCGTCGCCCTCGAAGCCCGCAAAGCCGCTCAGACCGATGGCCGTTCCCCCACCGTGACGGTCACCGGGCCGGCACCGGCTCTGCCCGGGCCGGAGCCCAGCGAGGTGGTCAGCCTGAACGCCCGCCGGGCCCTCCGCCTCCCCTCCGACCAGCGTCCCCTGCCCGCTCTCGACCGCTGGGACCAGCTGCTGAACCGTTCCAGGAAGGACGCGCCATGACCGGCCTGCACCACAACCTGACCGAGACTGCCTCCGACGCGGCGATCGACACCGCCTGCCGGGTCCTGCGGCTGCCCACCATGCGAGCCCAGTTCCCCGACCTCATCGCCCGCGCCGAACGCGAACGGCTCTCCTACCGAGGGTTCCTGGCCGAGCTGCTGATGTCCGAGTGCGAGGACCGCGACCGGCGACGCTCGGAGCGGCGGATCCGGGCGGCCGGCTTCCCCCGCCAGAAAAGGCTCTCCGACTTCGACTACAGCGCCAACCCCAACGTCGTCCCAGCCGTGGTCAACAACCTCGCCACCTGCGACTGGGTCAAGAAGGGCGAGCCGCTCTGCCTGATCGGGGACTCCGGCACCGGCAAGTCCCACCTACTGATCGGCCTCGGAACGGCCGCGGCCATGGCCGGCTGCCGCGTCCGCTATGCCCTGGCCGCCAAGCTCGTCAACGAGCTCGTCGAAGCCGCCGACGAGAAACAGCTGTCCAAGACCGTCGCCCGCTACGGGCGCGTCGATCTTCTCTGCATCGATGAGCTTGGCTATCTCGAGCTCGACCGGCGAGGCGCCGAGATGCTGTTCCAGGTTCTGACCGAGAGGGAGGAGAAGAACAGCGTGGCCATCGCTTCGAACGAATCGTTCGGAGGCTGGACCAAGACCTTCACCGACCCGCGGCTCTGCGCGGCCATCGTCGACCGGCTCACCTTCAACGGCACCATCATCGAGACCGGCACCGAGTCCTACCGCCTCGCCCAGACCAAAGCCAGGGCGGCGAAGACGACCATCCGCTCAGCCTGACGAACCGCTCGGTCCCGAGCAAGACCCGGGCGCCTACCATCACCCCCATGAGTGACCCGTCAGCCCTGGCCCCGTTCCACCTGGACGAAACCGGCGAATCCGACCCCTCCCACTGCCTCTATCTCTTCGACGGCGACATGGAGCAGGTCGCCGACATCTTCGAGGAGCACAACGCCGAGAGCCATGGCCACGGCTGGGAGGGGCTGGCCGAGTCGCTGGTCAGTTCCCACATGCCCGACAGCGCGGACAAGCTCCACTTCGGATCAGAAGCAGGCACGTTCGTCGTCTCAAGCAGCGACCTCAAAGCCCTCACTGACCTGGCCGTCCTCTTGCACTCCGCCTTCCACAACCGCAACCTCCTCAGCCAGTACATCCTGACGGCCGACCCACGCTTCCTGGACCGATAAGGCCGCGAGTGGGGCCAGCACTAACCGGAACCCGGGGCCACCCCAGACCGTTCCGACAGCACCAGACTCCGCTGAATGGGGCCACTCCAGACCGGAAAAGTGGGGCCAAACCAAGGCGTTAAAGCCAGGCGTTCTCCTTCCGCAGGGCGGCAAGCTCCTCCCGCTCGGCGGTGGTGAGGAGGTCGTCGCGTTCACCGGCGTCGGCCTCCGCCTGGCGGATCCAGTTGCGCAGGGCCTCGTGGTGCACGCCGAGTTCCTCGGCCGTGCGGTACATCCGGACGGCACGCTCACGCAACTCCAGCGGGTATTTCCTCGGGGCAGGCATCGTCTGGGCTCCTCTCATGAGACCCATCTGACCCGCTGTCACCATTCACCGCATCTCGGGGGAACCTCAGGGACGAGCTACAGCTCGAAGGCCATCCGCACCTGGCTGCGACGCCGCGGCATCAGGCACACGATCCCCGAACGGGCCGACCAGGTGCGCAACGGGGCCCGGAAGGGCAGCCTCGGCGGCCGCCCGCCGAACTTCGATCGCGACACCTACAAACGCCGCAACGTCGTGGAACGCTGCTTCAACCGCCTCAAGGTGCGACACGAAGTCGCACACGTTAAGTGGGAAAGCCACGAGGGAAGGAGAGATGTGCTGACCCCGGATTAGTGTCCGTATCCGTTCCCACGCTCACATGCGTCGCCGGTAACAGCGGGGTGTGAAGCTGAGCGTTCAAGCCCAAGGGTTTCCCGGCCACCGGGAAACAACAGGCGAGGGAAAGACTGGAAGGGTGAACCGCGTGAACCCCTGTTGATGTCTCGTAAGGTTGAAGCTGCCTGGTGGTTCGCAGTCGGCAGCTACAGAACCCGACGCTGAGAGGCGTCAGGTGACTTCCGGAGATTTGAGACCGGAAAGAGGACACCGCCGGTTCCGGGATAGAGGGGGCACCCACCCCAGTCGTAACTTACGTGTGTGGAACGTGGAAACCCCGATGGAGTCCGGGCCACAGCCCGGTAAGCCAACCGCAAGGAAGGCCCAACTCTCCAGCGGGAACAGGATGGTCCAAAAAGCGAATGCCGGTAGATCGAAAGATCAGGGGAAAGATGGAGGTAACCTTCACGTCTCCGGTCATAACCCGCCGGATACGGGTCCCAGTGACCCGGCCTGAAAGGGTGCCCACGTGGACCGGGTGAGCCTTTGCAGTATCCCGAGTAAAGCAGCCGGAACCTGGCGGACAAGTTAGACGCGAAGGAGGAACTTACAGTTGGAGTTACCCAACCCTGTTCGGACTTCCATAGCGAACGGACCCCAGGGCGGACATCTCGACTGGCACAGCATCAACTGGGCCGAAGCCGAGGAGAACGTACGGCGTCTGAGACAGAGGATCTTCAAAGCGACACAGGAAGGGGACCTCAAGAAGGTCCGCAATCTGCAAAAGCTCATGCTGAGAAGCCACAGCAACACGCTCGTGAGCGTGAAGCGGGTGACACAGCAGAGCAGAGGCCGCAAGACGGCAGGGATCGACAGGGAACGCGCTCTCACTCCCAAGGCGAGAGCACGGATGGCAGTTGAAATTGACGGCCAAACACAACCCTGGCGGGCCAAGCCCGTCAAGCGGGTCTACATCCCAAAGAGCAACGGAAAGCAACGACCACTCGGAATCCCCGTCATGCGTGACAGGGTCATCCAAGCACGTGTGAAGAACGCGCTGGAGCCTGAGTGGGAAGCTCGGTTTGAATCACGTTCATACGGATTCCGGCCGGGCCGCGGCTGCCACGACGCCATCCAGGCGATCTTCAGCACCGCGAAGGGCAAGGCGGCCAAGCGCCAGTGGGTACTGGACGCCGACCTGGCTGCCGCGTTCGACCACATCGACCATCCCCACCTGCTCGAAGTCGTCGGGCAATTCCCAGCCAGGGAATTGATCCGGCAGTGGCTGAAGGCTGGAGTGGTCGATGACGGACGCTTCACCCGGACCGAGGAGGGAACCCCTCAAGGCGGAGTGATCAGTCCTTTGCTGCTCAACATCGCTCTGCACGGGATGGAGGAGGCCGCAGGAGTCCGCTTCGCTACCCGCAAAGGAAAGGTCATGTGGGCTGCGAAAGGAACTCCGATCCTGGTGCGTTACGCCGATGACTTCGCCGTGTTCTGCACGAGCAAGTCAGAGGCGGAGACCGTCAGGTCACGCCTGGCTGAATGGCTGCAACCCCGAGGTCTTCGCTTCAACGAAGAGAAGACGCGAATCCTCCACCTGTCGGACGGGTTTGATTTCCTGGGGTTCAACATCCGCCGCCATGGCGACAGCCTGATCATCACGCCCAGCAAGGACGCGGTCAAGAGAGTCCGGAATCGACTGAGATCCGAGATGCAAGCTCTGCTGGGGCAGAGCATCACAGTCGTACTACGCCGTCTGTCCCCTATCGTCAGGGGCTGGTTCGCGTATTACCGGACAGTGGTGTCCAGCCGGACGTTCTCGGCGCTGGACAGCTATGTGTGGACGCTCACTTACAAGTGGGCCAAGCGCACCCACCCGAAGAAGTCGAAGCACTGGATCGTGAATAAGTACTTCGGCAGGCTCAACCGATCCAAGATGAACAACTGGGTATTCGGTGACCGCGCCACGGGCGCACACCTTCCCAAGTTCGCCTGGACCAACATCAGGCGGCATCAGTTGGTCAGGGGCAAGTCGTCACCTGACGACCCTGCGCTCCTCGACTACTGGAGTCAACGCCGTCAAACGCGCACACCACCACCGATGGACAAGATCAGCCTTACTCTGGCAGCCCGCCAGAAGGGCATCTGCCCACTGTGTGGTCAAGCGCTCATCGCCGGCGCGGAATATGAGCCCGACAGTCCACGCGAGTGGATTGACTGGTTCGACGCGATGAAGAAGCGGTTGCATAAACACCACTTCACCTACCGGCGGCACGGCGGATCTGATGAGAGCAAGAACCTTCGGCTCGTCCACTCGGAATGCCATAGCCAGTATCACGCAGGCGACAGCGACCGGAAATGAGCAGAACCTGTGAAGCCTTCGGGCTTGCTTGAGCCGTGATGCTTGGAAACAGGCACGTCCGGTTCTGAGGGGGCCGGGTCACGGCGACGCGACCTGGCTACCCCACCAATGGCGAGGCATCGCCACCAGGTACGACTGTGAGGATGGCAGTGCCGTCCCGGTGGTGGCCTGACCCGAGGTACGACTGACTGTCATGTCCTTCGTCTTGATCTGTCGACCACCGTCTGGGGCGGCACTCGCTGTCGCCATGCCGACGGGTGTGTCCCGATAGGGGCCTTCGCGACAGGCACCGTCACAGTCCTGACCACCTTGCCGGCCCGGCGACGGCCACCAGCCCCCGGTTCGATGGCAGGAGACCGATGACCAGTGCCAGCATGGCTCAGCCAGCCCGATTGCACCATGAGCGCCGCCAGGAGGTGGTCTTGGGCGTCGATACCCACAAGGACACACACGTAGCCGCCGTGGTGACCACGACGGGCAAGTTGATCGACTCCGGCAGCTTCCCGACCACGGCTGACGGATACCAGCAACTGCTGAACTGGGCACGCTCGCATGGCGCGGTCGACCGAGGGGGAGTGGAATGCACCGGCTCCTACGGCGCCGCTTTGAGCCGCTTCCTACGAGGCAACGGCGTGGCGGTGATCGAAGTCAACCAGCCGGACAAGGCCACCCGGCGCCGACGAGGCAAGACCGACACCATCGACGCCGAGGCAGCAGCCCATGCTGTGCTCTCTGGCAGAGCCACTGCAACGGCCAAACACACGGATGTGCCGGTCGAAGCACTCCGTCTCTTCAAGATGGCCAAGGTCTCCGCGGTCAAAGCCCGCACGCAGGCCATCAACCAGCTCAGGGCCATCCTCGTGACAGCCAGCCCGGAGATACGGGAGCCCCTCGACGGACTGAGCATTCCCAAACTCGTCCGGGCATGTCTGGCCCTGCCGAAGGCCGCGGCTGGCACTGCAATCTCGGCAACCGTCTTCACCCTGCGACTCCTGGCCCGCCGAGTCGAAGAACTCGACGACGAGATCGATGCTCTGAAACAGCAGATCACCAACGTTCTCAGGCTGCATACGCCCGAACTGCTCGAGTGCTACGGCGTCGGTCGGACACTGCAGCAGCACTCCTGATTGCCACCGGTGACAACCCTGAGCGGCTCCGCAGCGAGGCCTCATTCGCTTCACTCTGCGGCGTGAGTCCGGTCGAGGCGTCCTCGGGCAAGACCCAGCGCAGAAGGCTCAACCTGGCTCTAGGCGGGCGGCAGACCCAGGAACTTTGCCGGAGCCAGCTCCAGGAACTTCGACACCGCGCTGGCGATACGGGCGGCCTCGGGTCCGCCGGGCTCGGCTGCCAGGCTGCGGAAGGTCAGTTCCAGGGCCCGGTCGCCGTGGCGCACCAGGAGGGTGGTGATCTGGGCCTGCTGCCCGGCCGGACCGGCGAGCATCGTGCGCATCAAGGCCTCGTCACCGAACCTCTGCTCCACCTTGAGCGGCTCGCTGGGGTCGCCGGCCGGATCCACCACCTCGACGGTGATCTCCTGATCGCCGATGTGCATCGCCCAAGCGGCGCACTCGGCGTAGACCTGCCGCATGTCGGCCATCCAGGCCACGGCCGCCCCCGGCGCCCGCTCCGATACCCCTTCGTCGACGACGATCGAGGAGTCGGCGTTCATGAACGAGGTCCTGACCTCGCGCGCGGCCTTGTCGCCGAACGCCCTGTTCAGTACGGCCGTCAGTTCCGGAGTCGCAGCAGTCATCGGCGGCGGGTCCTCGTCGGACGAGGGCGATGCCAGCCCGGTGAAATCGTCGAGGCCCGCCTCGGCCAGATCCGCTGCTGTCACCAGCAGCCGCTCAAGGTCCCCGGCCTGGGAGGTCGGCGCCGGTTGCGCATCGTCACGCGTGCTCACAAGTTGCCTTTCGTCGACCGGTGTTGGTACGTGGTGGACGCCACCGTAGCCGCTGGGAGGTCAAAACGATCATGGATCCGCGCAATATGTGAAAGTCGCCGGGCCTCCAGGGCTTCCGGGAGGAACTGCGGGCGCTGGTGCGGTCGGCCGGGCTGACTCAGACACCTCGAAAAGCGCGCTCCGTGCCTTAGAGCGCAGTCGCTTTGGGGGAGTCCGGCCAGGGTCGCGAGCGAGGCGGTGACCGGGGGTCGATCGCTTGCCGTACCGGAAACTTGTCTGTTTCCGAATCGGAAACTCTCCGCTACTCTTTCCGGTATGGAAACTAACGGAGTCGCGCTGACTCCCGAGCAGGCCCGATCCGCCCTGGCCGACACCGAGCACGTACGCGCCTCCGCCGCCGCACTGGCGGCCACGCCCTGGCCGAACTGGTTCTTCATCACCCTCACGCTCTACGCCGCCGCGTTCCCCTTCGTCTTTGGAGGCGCCACGGCCGACTCGGACTGGCTGATGCCGCCCCCGGCCTGGCTGGGCGTCGCGGTGGGAATCACCGCGTTGTACTGGGCGCTTTTCGTCGTCGCGGCCAGAGCCTGGCGCGACAAGACCGGGGTGGCCCTGCGGTTCGACGTGCTGCCGAAGCGAGCGACCGTGCCGCTCGTGGCCGGCCTGCCCGTCGTACTGGTGGGGGCGGTGTACGCGTTCCGGCTCACGGGACGGCCGGCGTGGCTGATCGCGGCCTCGCTGATCAGCACCGCCGCGTCCGTAGGCTTCCACCTCGCCTTCGTCAGGCTGCACCGGAAGGCCGCGTGAGCGCCGGGAGCCCTGACCCGCTGGAGGGCTTCGACACGACCATCCACGCCCCGAACCGGCTGCGCATCTGCGCCCTGCTGGATGCCGCGGGCGAGGCGGAGTTCGGCCGGGTCCAGGGGCAGCTCGACGTCTCCGCCTCGGTCCTGAGCAAGCACGTCACCGTGCTGATGGACGCCGGCTACGTCGAGCAGCGCAAGGCCGTACGCGACACCCGCCAACGCGTGTGGCTGCGCCTGACCAGGCGGGGCCGGGACGCATACCAAGGGCACCTCGCGGCGCTGCGCGCGATCGTGGGGCCATCGGACCCGGCCATGTGACCGCGATCGAGCGCGGCGACGCTGCAGGATGCAGGCGAAAAGCGACGCCCAGGCCTCCGTTCGCTGCTGGTACCGGGGGCACCACCGAAGCCATCACCGGCATCCTCGCCCGCCCAGGTCCCGGGTCCCGGGCGAGCCGTGCCCGGCTTGCGGGCTTCGGTCACTCGGCTTGCGGAGGACCTGATTTCGTGGGGTGGCGCAGACGGCGTCGGCCGCGGTCCTGCCGAGGCGCGTGAAGGAGAGCAGGCGGTGCCCGACCGGAGTCGGCCGGGCCGGGGTACGGCAGGCCGCGGGTCCTGGTTTGGGCCTGGGGCAGGGCATGTGCCACGCGCGGTTGTGGCCGGGCTTGCTGTGCCGAGTGGCTGTCTGAGGCGTGGGATCCGCTTGTGGAGCGGCCGCGGATAGAGGGTGGTCAGGGCCTTCCGTAGCTGTGGAGGCCGGACCAGCCGGGCGCCCGCGTCTTGGGCTGGGCGGAGGCAGCCGCGTCCCCCAAGTGAAGGGGTGTCGCGCGTGTCCCCGCCATGGGCCTCGGCTACGAGTCATCGTGGTCGGGGTAGGGCGCACCCCGAGAAAGAGGGAATGCCGGTGCTGGAACGCAAGCTTCGTGCTGCCCGCGGGCAACCTGTCGGGGCCCCATCAGTGCCGTCGCTTATCTCGCCGACTGGTCGCCGGCGCCCACGGGCCCAAGGAGCGCCGTTGGGACGGTTCACGGGCGGAGTCGGTCAGCCTGCCAGCCGGGCAGCACGCGTTCGGCAACCTGTCAGCGTGGAGACGACTGGCTCATCGACGAAAGCGCCGGCGCGCACGCCGGCCGCAGCGGCCACATTCACAGTTGAATCTGCCTGCCCTGCCCGATCTGGGCGTGCGTCTGCGACCGTGCGGGCGGAGCGTGCCCTTTCCTCGTACTAGATCGGATACAGCCATGGGCGACGCTCCGCCACCCGGGCCGGCTTCTGACAAACCCAAACCTTGGAAGAAAATCTCGCTGTGGGTACTCGCCGCTTTGACGACAGCCCTGTTGGCGGCCTTCGTCACCGACGCCTACCGCTGGATCGTGGACCTCGTCACCCCTGACGGCGATCCCGTACGCGTTGATGCAGTGAGCGTGAACATCGACGAGCCCGGCGCTGCCTTCGCCAAGGCCAGGACCCTCACCAACGAGGAACTGCGGGCACTGAACGCCAGCGACGACTTCGGCGCATGGGCACATGAGCACGGCGGCGTCGGCATCGCCGAAGCACAGACCATCGCCTTCACCCTGCGTGGCAACCGCAAGCACACCGTCCGCATTACCGGGATGAAGCTGGTCAAGAAGACCTGCGCTGCCCCCCTGTCAGGAATGTTCCTGAACTCGCCGACCGCCGGAGACGCCGGGATCCGCGAGCTCTCCTTCGACCTCGATGTGCCGAAAGACACGGTGGAGTCGTCCTACTTTGCGAAGCGGCGCGTCACCCTGAAGAAGGATGAGCAGGAGGACTTCATCCTCACGACCCCGACCCAGAAGCAGTTCTGCTCCTTCACGATCGAGGCCGCAATCCTCGACAAGGACAAGAACACCACCGTGACCATCGACGACCACGGCCGGCCCTTCACAGTCACAGCCGTCCTCCCCAGGGAGCAGTACCAGACCCTCTACGTCGGCGGCGTAGCTTCCTGCCCGCCTGGACGATGGTCGAGACAGAATCCGAAGACATTCCTGCAAGACGGCTGCGCAGACCCCTCATAGGCCAGGGCTCCGGCGAGCCGCGCCGCCGATTCAGCTGCTGGCAGCGCGGTGGGCGATGTGGTGGGCGGGTTGCCTGAAGGAGAGCTGCGGAGGCGATCCCGCAGCGTGGGTCAGCCCAACCGCGCCGCTGGCAGCGGAAGGTGCCTGTGCCCGAGACGACTTCCCACCAAACCGAAAACCATCTGGAGCCGCCATGCCCTGACGAGACCCCTGCCCCAGGCCGAACCGTACGCCCCTTCCGTGACATCTCCATCAAGACCCGGACGCCGCAGCTGGCGGGCCCGTGCGGTCCTGCTGGGGGCGGCCGCGGCGGTGCTGTCACTGTTCTGCCCCTCCTCCGCCACCGCGTCGGCGGCCGAGGAGCACAACGGCAGACGGTCGAGACGATCCTGGCGCAGCGTCCGTTCCCGCCTACGGACATCACCTTCTTCACTCCCGACGTGTGTCCCGCGTCCGGGCCGCTGGTGCCGGCTGCCGGCCCGGCGCGCACAGAGCGGCAGCTCGCCCTCGAACTGGCCCCAACCCTCGGCCGACGGTGCGGAGCGTTCCGCGCAGCCCAGGGCGTCAGCGTCTTCCTGGCCGACCCCGGCCTGCGCCGCACCGGCCCCCGCCCCCTTCTGCGGGCCTCCGCCGCCGCCCTGCTGTGCACCTTCGGCGAACCGGCCCTGACCACCCTGCGCGGGACGACCTTCTCCACCGTCCGCTTCGCCAACCTCGCCCCGCCACCATCGCCCAGGTCCCGCCCCCGGCCGTGCCCGGGCAGGGCCCGCAGATCCGGGTCAACCAGCGGTACCAGTTCGAAGACTTCCGCCAGCTCACCTCGACCCTGTTCCACGAGACCCTCCACCAGGACCCCACCAACAGCAGCAAGGAACAACTCACCGCTGCAGCCCTCGACACCCTCGTCCAGGCCCAGACCTACCCCACCGACCCAGCGCTCGCCGCCTCCCGCACCGAGCTCACCCGCCGCCTCAACACCAAGCTCATGGCACGCATCAACAGCGGTCCCGGCCCGCGCCTGGGACTCTTCACAGCCAACGGCCCCAACCTCTACCCCGGCGGCACCCCGCTGCCCTACTTCGCCGCCGCCTTCCCACCCGGCGGCCCCGACACCCCCGGCAACACCACCCTGCGCACCACACTCCGCCTCATCGCCAACCCCGGCACCACCCCGCCCCCAGGAGCCGACTTCAACGACACCACCCTCCAGTTCATCGACCAAAAACCAAGGACTCACCTCCACCGAGGTCCTGCGCACCGCCCGCAACCTGCGCCTGTCCGCCCCGGCAGCGACCTTGTAAAACCGAGTCGGGCCCGTCTGACCGCGTGCCGGGGCCAGGGAGCCTTCCTCCCGTTCATCCGCCAGCCTGCGGTCGGGCCGACACTTCCTTGGCACCGGCCGCAGCACGCCGCCGTCGGCGGTACAGACGAAGGTTTCTGTCCGCCGCGACGTGAGCCGGCCTTCGCCGCGCAGAGCTGCACACGGACGCTTCACCCGAACGGTCCCCCACATGCCGCAATGTCCGATCCGCGGTCCTACACCGGAGGTATGAAGCGATCTGCGTCCCAGCGGCTCGCGGTGGCGGTTGTGCTGAGCGCGGTTGCCGCGTTGGGCCCGCCAGGGAGTTCTGCGGCCGTGATGGGTCAGCCTTCCCCCATGCCGGGGGACATCGTCGAGGACCTTCGCGACCACACGGTGCCTGAAGCAACAGAAGGGACGAAGGTGCCGCAGAGTTCCGGGCAGCCGACCATGCAGGCGGTGGCGGCCTACCTCAACAGCGTCGTCCAGGACGCCGACGTCGTCTGGACGGCATTCTTCACCGCTGCGGGCCTGCAGGAACCACTGGTCAGCGTGGTGGTCGTCACCCCCGAACAGCCGCCCATCACCAGTAACTGCCTCAACCCAGATCAACAGCCCTTCGTAATCGCCCACGACACACCGAACGCCTTCTACTGCCCCAACGACCAGTACTTCCCGGGTCACGCAGGCACCATCTACCTTCCCGTCACCACCATGCAGAAGATGTGGACCGGCAACGTCTTCGAACGCCGCTCACAGCGCGCCGGCGACTTCGCGGCCGCCATCCTCACCGCCCACGAGTTCGGCCACCACGTGGTCGACGAGTGGGGCACCCAGCTCAGCCGGCGCGACGGTGTCACCTACCCGCAGCCCGGCGCCAAATGGAAGGAACTGATCGCCGACTGCCTGGCGGGCACCTGGACCGCCCACGCCTACTACAGCGGCTACCTGCAGGACGGAGACTTCGACGAGGCGGTCACGGCCTTGGAGGCCGTCGGGGACTACCGATTCTTTGCCCCCGACCACCACGGCACCCCACAGGAACGCCGCGAGGCCCTGCTCACCGGCTACCACGGCATCCCCAACCGCTACCCGCCCGGAGCGCCAGCAGCCTGCGTGGAGAAGTACTGGAAGCTGCAAGGATGAGTGAGCCTGACGTCCCAGACCTTTTGCCGTAGCGGTTTGCCTGGCGATCCCTGCCCCGCTATTCATCTCATCTCGGAAGACGGAACCATCGGATCCTGTGATGGTGATGCAGGTCGATTCGGCCGGCGCAACCATGCAGTGGATGAGAACCCCTTGATCCGGCCGGGCCGGGCCATGGTTGCGGTCCTGCTCGCACTCCACCCCCCGGACTCCTCAGGACTCCTCAGGATGCTGTGCCCTCTACGAGGAGAGCACAGGCCATTGTCGTTTCCCGAGAGCAGTTGGCGACAAGACGGGCAGTTCCTGCGTCGAGCGGTGTTCAGCCTGCGGTGAGCCAGCGGACCTCCCGGTCAGGATGCCGGGGCGGTCAGGACGGCCTTGGCAGCCAGCCGGAGATTCCTGATCATCGGATTCGGGTCGCCTTTGCGGCTGACCAGGACGACCCGGCTCGGGGGAGCACCCTCGACCGGGACGGTGACGAGGTTGGGACGCAGTGAGCTACGCCGATCGCCGACTGGTAGCACGGCGATGGCCCTGCCACTCGCGACGAGTTCGAGCTTGTCCTCGTAGCTCTCGATCGGTGGCACACTAGCCCCGAGGATCCGGTAGGAAGCCCAGCCTGCGGTCTCGAACGCGCATGGCGCCGCCTCTTCGCCGGCCAGTTCTTCCGCGGTCACCGACGCGCGGTCGGCCAAGGGATGGCCGCGCGGGACCACGAGCATCCGGGGCTCCTCGTACAGCGGGGTGGTGGACACGTCGTCGGCGGCGAGCGGCAGCGGGGCCCGCGCGATCAGGGCATCGACGCGCTTGTCGGACAGTGCCCCGACGTCGCGGCAGTTCAGATGCCGGGTGGCGATCTCGGCGTCCGGGTAGCGGCGGCGCAGTTCCCGTACGGCGGCAGTGATCATTAGGTCTTCGACGTAGCCGATGGCGATTCGTTCGGTCTGGGCTTGTTCACGCACGGCCAGTTCGGCCTGGCGGGCGGCCTGCAGCAGGTCTTGGGCCCGGGGGAGGAATGTCTGGCCGGCCGGAGTGAGCCGGGTGCCCTGGGGGGTGCGGTCCAGCAGTCGTGCGCCGAGATATTTCTCGAGCCGTTGGATCTGACGGCTCAGCGCCGGCTGGGCTACGTGCAGGTCGGCGGCGGCCCGGCCGAAGTGCTGGTGCGCCGCCACCACGGTGAAGTAGCGCACCAGCCGCAGTTCCAGGTCCTGTCCGAGATCGTTCACCCTCGCAGGGTACGCGTCATGCCGTTTCGGAATGATCAGGTTGCCGAACCGGCCTTGGACGGCCACACCGTCCCGGGCTTTGACTGAAGGAGCAACGTTTCCCCGAGAAAGCGACATGCGCGATGAAGGCGATCCAGTTCCACGAAGCGGGCGGGCCGGAAGTTCTGCAGTACGACGAGGTGCCGGTTCCCGGGATCGGCCCGGGCGAGGTGCTCGTCCGGGTGCACGCGGCGGGCATCAACCCGCCGGACTGGTACCTGCGTGAGGGGATGAAGGTCATGCCGGCCGAGATGAGGCCGGCGCTGGAGTTCCCTCTGATCCCAGGAACGGACATGTCTGGCGTGGTCCAGGCGGTCGCTCCGGACGTGCTGGGTTTCGCCGTCGGTGACGAGGTCTTCGGCATGCTGCGGTTCCCCGGATTCGACGGCCGGACGTACGCCCAGTACGTGGCCGCGCCGGCTTCTGAGCTGGCTCACAAGCCGGCCGGTATCGACCACGTGCAGGCGGCTGGGGCGCCGATGGCCGTGCTTACGGCCTGGCAGTACCTGGTTGATCTCGGCCACGACGTGCCGTCTCCTTTCACCGGCCGGGTGCACCAGCCAGTGCCGATCACGCCAGGGATGACCGTGCTGGTCAACGGGGCCGCCGGTGGAGTGGGCCACTTCGCGGTGCAATTGGCGAAATGGAAGGGGGCACACGTCATCGCGGTGGCCTCAAGCCGGCACGAGCAGTTCCTGCGCAAGCTCGGCGCCGATGAGTTCATCGACTACACCACGACGCAGGCCGCGGACGTGGTCAGCGGCGTCGACCTGGTGATCGACACCGTCGGCGGCCCGGACAGCTCACGCTTCCTGACCGTGATCAAGCGCGGCGGCACCATGCTTCCGGTGTTCTTCGCCCAGCACGACCCGGAAGAGACGGCGCGCCTGAACATCACCGTCTCGACCATTCAGGTACGTTCCAACGGCCCCCAGCTCGCCGAGATCGGGCGCCTGTTCGACGAGGGCAAGCTCAAGGTCGGGGTGGACAGCACCTACCCGCTGTCCGAAGCGGTCAGCGCACACACGCGAGCCGCGCAGGGCCACATCCAAGGCAAGATCGTGCTGACGGTGGTCTCGTGATCGCCGAACTCCGGCACACGGTGGCGAACTACGCCCACGCCCTGGCACCGACCGGGTGGACGTGCGCCTGGTCGAGGCGGTGCTGGAGGCCTTGGCCGCACAGGAGGATTTGTCGACAGGGACCCGCACTCGCGTAATCCGGCAAGCCGAGAAACTGGTCGCCGAACGGCACGGGGCGGGAACGGTCCAGCCGCTGCATGAGCTGGTCGTGCCAGACGGCCCGAGGGTGGGCGGTGCGGGCGTCGATCTTCCAGGTGTCGCCGTCGTACCAGCACTGGACGCGGTAGAAGGCGGTGACGGTGGGGAAGAGAGCGATACGCCGCAGCAGGGCGCTTCCCACCGCAGCCCGCCTGACTCGGGAGCGTTCGAGACTGGCACAGGCGTCGAGGTAGGCGGATTCGACGGGATCGATCTGCGGGACTGTCCAGAGCGGTCGCAGGCCGTTGCCTTCGCATCGGTGCCGGTGCCGGCGCTCGACGTCCTTCCACCCCCCCGTCAGCCCGCTGGGCAGGGCGAGAACGAGACCCGCTGCTTGCCCGAGGCTGTCCAGCATGTCCAGTCGCAGCTTTCGGCCGCAGGCTTCGATGCCGCTCACCCGAAGGCCGGGGATCCCGGGCAGATCATCGCCGCTGCCGGGGGCGGGGGCCGCAGGCAGCAGACGACTCAGGCAGTGCTCGGGAAAGGAGTACCGCTCCTGACCGAGGTAGGGGTCGAGGTGCAGGGTGAGGGACGTACCGGCAAGCTCGGTTCCGGCGAGGTCCAGGCGTCCTTGCCGCTCGCGGCGGCGGGAGTCGGCAGCACCGAGTGGGGCTGGCAGGGCACCGGTCGCTACCGCGACGGCACCCGCGGCACGTGGAAGGGACTCACTCCCGTCATCGCGCACGGCGGCAGTGTCGCCACGGTCTTCGCATGCCGCCCGAGGGACGGCGGCTGGGTGCCCCCGGGCCGGATCCCCTACACCTGGGCGGCCGGCGCGCACATGCGGATCCAGGGCGAGTACGAAACGGCCTGAAGGGCGAGCGTGACCGACGCGTTGTGCTCGAGGTGGAGCCGCGGCGGCGTACTCATCGCCAGGTGCTCGACGAGATGCGTCACGCCCAGCTGCCCGAACGTCTCGTCGTTCACCCCGCACCCGAATATGAGAACGGCTGCGAGAGGTCAGGGAGCCTCCGCCCGCAGCACAGCGGGGCGGAGGAAAGAGTCCCGCGTGCGGCGAGCGCAGCCGCCGCTTCACCCGCGGCCGAGCCAGGCCCATGACTACGAGGAGCGGGAGGACGGCGACGCCCTCCTGCAGGCCGGCGACCCCTCCGCCAGGGCTTGCCGTGGGCTGGTCCGCCGGGATGCGAGCGGGGACGGGCTGGCGCTGGTTGGACTCGTGCGGCCGTGCGGCGTGCGGCCGTGCGGCCGTGCGGTGGGGCTGGCGCCGCCGCCGTCCCGCCCGAGGCCCCGAGGCCCCGAGGCGGCCGGGGCGCCCCACTCCTGCGGGGAGTGGGGCGCCCCGGGCAGGCCGATGGGCGGCCTCAGGCGACGTCCGCGCGGGGACCGGCGATCGCTTCGGGCCGTAGGAGGGCCGCAAGCTTCTCGGCCGGGAGCAGGCCCTTGTCCAGGACGAGTTCGGCCACACCACGGCCGGTTGCAAGCGCCTCCTTGGCGATGTCGGTGGCGGCGGTGTACCCGATGTGCGGGTTCAGGGCGGTCACCAGGCCGATCGAGTTCTCGACGGTCGCGCGCAGCAACTCGGTGTTGGCTGTGATGCCGGCCACGCAGCGCTCCGCGAGGGTGAGGCAGGCCGCGCGGAGGTGCGTGACGGACTCCGACAGCGAGTGAAGGATGACCGGCTCGAAGGCGTTGAGCTGGAGCTGTCCCGCCTCGGCGGCCATGGTGATGGCCACGTCGTTGCCGATCACCTCGAAGGCGACCTGGTTGACGACCTCGGGGATCACCGGGTTGACCTTGCCTGGCATGATGCTCGAGCCGGCCTGTACCGGCGGCAGGTTGATCTCGCCGAGACCCGCGCGCGGCCCCGAGGACAGCAGGCGCAGGTCGTTGCACGTCTTGGACAGCTTGACGGCGATGCGCTTGAGCACGCCCGACATCTGGACGAACGCGCCGCAGTCCTGCGTGGCTTCGACCAGGTTGGCCGCGGTGACCAGGGGCAGACCGGTGATGTCGGCGAGGTGGCGGCGGGCCGTTTCGGCGTATCCGGCGGGGGCGTTGAGGCCGGTGCCGATCGCGGTCGCGCCGAGGTTGATCTCGTGGATCAGCTCCACGGCTTCCGCGAGCCGGCTGCGGTCCTCGTCGAGCATGACGGCGAAGGCGGAGAACTCCTGCCCGAGCGTCATCGGCACGGCGTCCTGGAGCTGGGTGCGGCCCATCTTCAGGACGTCGCGGAACTCGACGGCCTTGCGGGTGAAGGCCTCCTGGAGCACGGCCATGGCGTCGAGCAGGCCGTGCACCGCGCAGACGGTGGCGATCCGGACGGCGGTCGGGTAGACGTCGTTGGTGGACTGGCTGAGGTTGACGTCCTCGTTGGGGTGCAGGTGCCGGTATGCGCCCTTCGTGTGGCCCAGCAGTTCCAGCGCCCGGTTGGCGACGACCTCGTTGGCGTTCATGTTCGTCGAAGTGCCGGCGCCGCCCTGGATGACGTCGACGACGAACTGGTCGTGCAGCTTCCCGCCGCGGATCTCCTGGCAGGCGGCGACGATCGCCGCGGCCTTCGAGGCCTCCAGCAGGCCGAGTTCCTCGTTGGCCAGGGCGGCGGCCTCCTTGACGGAGGCGAGGGCGTCGATGAGGTGCGGGTAGGTGGAGATGGGGGTGCCGGTGATGGGGAAGTTCTCGGTGGCGCGCAGGGTGTGGACGCCCCAGTAGGCGTCCGCGGGGACGTCGCGGTCTCCGAGCAGGTCGTGTTCCCTGCGGGTGGCGGCGGTCATGGGTGTGCGGGTCCTCTTCCTGAGGTGGTGGCCGGATTCCGGCAGTCTGTGCGGTCAGGCGGGTACGGGGGCGGCCGTCGGGGCCAGTGCCGGCACCGGCCGGATGGCGCCGAGGAGCCGGTCGCCGCCGGTGACGGGTTGCTCCGTGAACCGGGCGAGCAGCCGCGGGTCGGCTCCCGCCATGGCCAGGGCTGCGGCCGTCACGGGGATGCGCGCGCGGTTCGCCCCGTCAGCGATCTTCACGGCCACGGCCCGGCCGTCAGGGAGAGCGGCGACCTGGACGCCCTCGAAGCCGTCCTTGGCGAGCAGCCCGGGCACGGCGCGCATCAGATCGGCGACGTCCCGACCGGCGCCGGAGGCCATCTCGGGGTGGCTGCGCAGGGCATCCGCCACCCGGTGCTCGGCCGTGCCCGGCGCCGCGGTGGCGATGCGGGCCGCGGCACGGGCCAAGCCGTGCAGGGAGACCGAGAACAGCGGGGCGCCGCAGCCGTCGACGGTGACATTCGCGGTGCGCTGGCCGGTGAGCTCCTCGACGGCCTCGGCGATCGTCCTCTGGAGCGGGTGGGCGGGGTCCAGGTAGTTCTCCAGGGGCCAGCCGGCCAGGATGCAGGTGTACAGCATCGCGGCGTGCTTGCCGGAGCAGTTCTGGGCGAGCCGGGAAGGCGGGCGCCCCTGCCGCGTCCAGGTGTCCCGAACGGTCGGATCGTAGGGAAGGTCCGGGACGTTGCCCAGGTCCTCCTCGGTGGCGCCGGCCAGGGCCAGGATCCGCCGGACCCCGGCGAGGTGGCGTTCCTCGCCGGAGTGGCTGCCCATGGCGAGGGAGAGCAGGGCGCCGTCGAGGGGCAGGCCGGCCCGCACCATGGCGGCCGCCTGGACGGGCTTGAGGGCCGAGCGGGGGTAGCAGGCCGCCTCGGTGTCGCCGAGGGCGAAGCGGACCTCGCCGCCCCGGCCGAGGACGACGACTGAGCCGTAATGGACGCCCTCGATGACGCCGCCCCGGGTGACGTGGGCGACGGGTGCGTGCAGGGGCTCCCGGATGCCGGGCGCGTCCGCGAGGGGTGCGCTGCGCATCAGTGCCTCCTTTGAGTGTGCTGGTTCGAGCCGGTAGGGGCTTGTGTCGGTGACGGTGCGCCGGCTGCGCGGATCGTGCAGCGGACGCCGTCCGGTTCAGCTGCCGGTCTTGGTGGCGGCGCGTGCGTCGCGGCGGCGGATCGCGTACCAGCCGGCCACGAGGGTTCCGGCGATCAGCGGCACGCACAGCACGGTGGTGCGTCCCGCTCCGCCGTCGGCGTACATCAGGACCAGGACGGAGGCGAGGAAGACCAGGGTGATCACCTGGGTCCACGGGGAGCCGGGCAGGCGGTAGTCGGGGCGGGTGAGTTCGCCGTCGCGGGTCTTCCGCCAGAAGATCAGGTGGCAGACCATGATCATGCCCCAGGTGGAGAGGATGCCGAGGGCGGCGAGGTTGAGGACGATCTCGAACGCGTCGTCGGGCACCACGAAGTTGAGGCCGACTCCGAGGACGCACACGCCGCTGGTGAGCAGGATGCCGCCGTAGGGCACCTGGGTGCGGCTCATGCGGGCGGTGAAGCGGGGGGCGGAGCCGTTGACGGCCATCGAGCGCAGGATGCGCCCGGTGGAGTAGAGGCCGGAGTTGAGTGAGGACATGGCCGCGGTGAGGACGACCAGGTTCATCACGCCGCCGGCGGCGGGGACGCCGATGTGGGAGAGCACGGTCACGAACGGGCTTTGATCGGCGCTGTAGCCGTTCCACGGCATCAGCATCGACAGCAGGACGACCGAGCCCACGTAGAAGAGGCCCACGCGCCACATGATCGAGTTGATCGCCTTGGGCATGATCTTCTCGGGGTTCTCGGTCTCGCCGGCCGTGACGCCGACCAGCTCCACTGAGGCATAGGCGAAGACGACGCCCTGGACGATCAGCAGCATGGGCAGCAGGCCGTTGGGGAAGATCCCGCCGTTGTCGGTGATCAGGGATGGGCCGGGTACGACGCCGTCGACGGGGTGGCGGGTGACCAGGAGGAAGATTCCGAGGGCCATGAAGACCACCAGGGCGCCGACCTTGACGATGGCGAACCAGAACTCCAGTTCTCCGAAGATCCTCACGGAGATGAGGTTCACGGCGAGGACCACGGTCAGGGCTATGAGGGCGATCACCCACTGCGGGACGTCGGAGAACAGGCCCCAGTAGTGGGTGTACACGGCCACGGCCGTGATGTCGGCGATTCCGGTGGTGGCCCAGTTGAGGAAGTACATCCAGCCTGCGGTGTAGGCGCCCTTCTCGCCCAGGAACTCGCGGGCGTAGGACACGAAGGCGCCGGACGACGGCCGGTACAAAACGAGCTCGCCGAGCGCCCGCACGACGAGGAACGCGAAGATGCCGCAGACGGCGTAGGCGATGAACAGCGAGGGCCCGGCTTCGGCGAGCCGGCCGCCCGCACCGAGGAAGAGCCCGGTGCCGATGGCACCGCCGATGGCGATCATGTTGACGTGCCGGGGCTGCAACGACTTGCTGTAGCCGGCGTCGCCGGCGTCGACGTGACGGGGGGAGGGGCGCCTCTCGTCTTCGAGGAACTGCTCGCTCACGCCTCGGGTCCGCCTTCCGTGGGGCTGTCCGTGCGCTTGGGGTGCACGATGTCGGTCAGGGTCGTCTCGACCCTGTGGAGGTGGTGGGACATGGCCTCGATCGCGTCCGGTTCGCAGCCGTCGATGAGCGCCTCGTAGATCGCCCGGTGCTCGCAGTTGGACTGCTCGCGGCGGCCGCCCAGCTCGTTGAGGAAGGTCGACTGGCGCGCCAGTGCGTCGCGGATCTCCTCGATGACCCGTCGGAAGACCGGGTTGCGGGAGGCTTCGGCGACCGCCAGGTGGAAGACGGTGTCGAGGGCCACCCATGCCGTGGTGTCGGTCTCCTGCTCCATCCGGTCGAGCAGGTGGGCCAGGTGGTCCAGGTCTTCCGGAGTGCGGCGCAGCGCGGCGTACCCGGCGACCGGGATCTCGACGTGCCGGCGCACCTCGAGCAGGTCGCTGGCGGCGTAGTCGCCGAAGGTCGGGTCCTCGACCGTGTTCGCCACGACGAAGGTTCCCTTGCCCGTCTTCGAGACGGTCAGGCCCATGGCCTGCAAGGCCCGGAGCGCCTCGCGCAGAACGGGCCGGCTGACCTCGAGAGCGCGGCACAGCTCGGCTTCGGAGGGGAGCTTGTCCCCCACTGCGTACTCACCGCGCTCGATGGCGGTGCGCAGGTGGCCGAACACCGCTTCCATCGCGCTCACGCGCCGCGGCATCCCACCACCTGTCTGGCTGTCTGACAGGTTCACGGCCTGATCTTGGGGCCTGCCGAGCAGGGATGTCAAGAGTCGCCGGGAACCCGGCGAGAGGGGCTTCCTGCGGCCTGGGGGGTCTGCTCGTCGCCCAGGCGGGCCCGCCAGTCGCCGACGAGGTCGGGGGACGTGTAGGCCAGGCGTGCTATCTCCTCGTCGCTGCGCCCGTCGGCCCACGCCAGGATCCGCGTCACGGTGCGGTTCCGTGCGGCGCGGAACTCTCTGAGCACGTTCTCCAGGCGTTCGACCTCCTCGCCTTCGCGGACGAGCTGCCGATCGACGGCCTCCCTTTCCTCGGCGCGCAACTTCCGCAGGTGGGCGGGCAGTCCCATCAGAGCCAGCCCCTCCTCCTGCGCGGCGCTCTGGAAGCCTTCGGCCAGCAGCGACAGGATGCAGTCCGGCACGTCGGCGAGGGTGGCTCCGGGGGGTTTGGCCGCCTCCCAGGCACTCCTGCCGGCCTCTGTCGTCTCCAGCCAGGTGCGGGCGTCCGTCGGAGTACGGCCGCCGCAGGCCCGGGCGCGGTGGGCATACAGGGCGGCACGGTGGCCGTAGAAGGTGAAACCGTCCTCGATCTGCCGACCGGCAGCGAGGCAGACGCGTCCCGTGACGCCGCCGTAGCCCGAGTCGGGCCGGTAGTCCGCAAAGGCGTCGAGTTCCGCGTCGGTGGCCACCGCCCAGGCGGGGTCGCACAGGTCGGGGTTGCTTTCGAGGAAGGCGTCGACCTCGACCCGCCACGTGGGGACGGGGGTCATTCGAAGCCTGGGCCAGACGACCGCTTCGGAAGCCTCGGAGGAGTGGGAGGCGACCCGCTCGATGTCCTCCCAAGCAGTGGCCGCTTCGGCGGACCACTCCAGTTCGCAATCCGGCCCCGTTCGGTGGATCGAGTCGACGAGCCGCTGAACGGCCTGCAGCACGCGCAGCGCGAGCGCATACAACTCCGGGGCGGTGAAGAAGCGCCAGGAGCAGCCGTGTTGCTCATCGTGTGTCATGTGGCTCAGCAGTTGCACCAGCACCCCGGGGGCCGGCAGCATGCCGTCGCCCAGCGCCTTGCGCGGCACGCCGGGAAGCCGGCCTTCCACGTCTTCCCGTGGAGCCCGCCAGTCGACATCCCCGAACCAGACCGCGCCAGTGCACGCGTCGACGGCCAGCCATTGCTGGTATCCCACCCCCGGGCCGTACCGCTGTTCCTGCTGCTCGGCGTCCTTGTCGTGCCAGATGTACTCGGGGGGAGGCGGATTCAGCTCGGCGGCCATGAAGCCGTCCTCGGGGCGGTAGCCGGTGAGGATGCAGGCCGTTCTCGGCGCTTCGGCGGCGGTCATGAGGGGTTTCCTCTCGGTGGAACAGCAACCTCCGCAACCGTAGTGTGCCTGTCGGCCAATAGTTCAACATTCAGCCATTTGGGTCGACTCGACGACCCAGGAGGCCAGCCCGCCAGCTACGGCGACGCAGGGAGTTCTACGCGCGTTCAGCTCCAGCGTCAGGTTGTCTTGTTTTCATACATTCGGCATGGCCTGTTGGCTTCGCGGTGAATGAGTCCGATGTTGGTGCTGGCGGCGACTGTGGCGAAGGGTGCCTGTTGGCTCGTGTGTGACGACAATCCTGGACGCTCTTCTGGCGGCACTGTTCGTGTTCATCGACGACCATGTGGCGCCTTGTCGTGGGATCGGGCGACCCCCGAAGCTGATGGACGCCGAACTGCTGTGCCTGGCGGTCGCCCAGGTCCTCCTCGGGCTTCCCCTCGGCCCGGCACTGGATCCGCTTCGCCCACGCTCGGCTGGGACAACTGCTGGGCGCAGGTCGGGATTCGGCCCGTGGTCACCCACCGGCAGGAACGGTTCGATCAACTCCCATTCGCCCTTACTGAACCTCTTTCAACCTGTCTCTGAGGTGTGAAAGCGCTGGTCAGTGGGGTGGTGGTGACATGGCGAAGCCCCTGTCGTTGGTGTGGTGATTCCACTCATCACATCGACGTCAGGGGCTTCGTTGGTTCCGTATCCTGCCATGCTTGACGTCCCGTACGAGCTGGTTGAGCACGTCTCCTGGCTGCTTTACACCCGAAGGCGTGAGGTGAACTCACGCTGGCGCAAGCTCGGTTGTTTCAAGCAGGCCCTCCTGGCTCTGGCCCACCTACGCAAGAACGAGACGTTCGCGCAGCTCG
>NZ_JBHXTC010000014.1:0-25480 GCF_042677605.1 Streptomyces sp. NPDC127106
GGCCGGTCCCCGGGGCCCGGCCGGCCGCCGCGCTCGCGCGCCCAGCGGGCCAGCTGCGCGACCCGCTTGACCACGAACTGCTCGTCGCGGATGCCGAGCATGCCCGCCAGCTGGACCGCCGACTCGTGCTGGATCGCGATGTTCTTGATGCCGGCGACCACCGGGGCGGCCTCGTCGAGCGCGGCCGCCCGGCCCGCCGGGTTCTCCAGGTTGTGCCGGGACACGATGTGCCGCAGCGCGAACTCGAACAGCGGAGTGCGCGACTCCACCAGCGTGGACACCGCCTCGTCGCCCTGGGCCAGGCGCAGGTCGCAGGGGTCCATGCCGCCCGGGGTGATGGCGATCGAGGTTTCGGCGGCGAACTTCTGGTCGTCCTCGAAGGCGCGCAGCGCGGCCTTCTGCCCGGCGGCGTCGCCGTCGAAGGTGAAGATCACCTCGGCGGTGGCGTTGTCCATCAGCAGCCGGCGCAGGATCTTGACGTGCTCGCCGCCGAAGGCGGTGCCGCAGGTCGCGATCGCGGTGGTCACCCCGGCCAGGTGGCAGGCCATCACGTCGGTGTAGCCCTCGACCACGACCGCCCGCGAGGTCCGCGCGATCTCCTTCTTCGCCAGGTCGATGCCGTAGAGCACCTGGGACTTCTTGTAGATCGTCGTCTCAGGCGTGTTCAGGTACTTCGGGCCGTTGTCGTCCTCGCGCAGCTTGCGCGCGCCGAAGCCGACCACCTCGCCGCTGATGTCGCGGATCGGCCACATGAGCCGGCCGCGGAAGCGGTCGATCGGCTTGCCGCTGCGGCTGTCCTGGGACAGGCCCGAGGTGATCAGCTCCCGGTCGGTGTAGCCCTTGCCGCGCAGGAAGCGGGTGAGGTGGTCCCAGCCGGCCGGGCTGTAGCCGACGCTGAAGTACGTGGCCGCGGCCTGGTCGAAACCGCGCTCGGCCAGGAACCTGCGGGCGATCTCCGCCTCCGGGCTGCCCAGCTGGTCGATGTAGAACTGGGCGGCCGCCTTGTGCGCCTCGACCAGCCGGATCCGCTCGCCGCGGCCGCTGGTGCCCGCGGTGTAGCCGCCCTCCTCGTAGCGCAGGGTGATGCCCGCCTGGGCGGCCAGCCGCTCGACCGCCTCCGAGAACGACAAGTGGTCGATCTTCATGATGAAGTCGAGGGTGTCCCCGCCCGCCTGGCAGCCGAAGCAGTGGTAGAGGCCCTTGCTGGGGCTCACCTGGAAGGACGGGGACTTCTCGTCGTGGAAGGGGCACAGGCCCTTGAGGTTGCCGCCGCCGGCGTTGCGCAGCTGCAGGTAGTCGGAGACCACGGCGTCGATCGGGACCGCGTCCCGTACCGCCTTCACGTCGTCGTCGTTGATCCGTCCTGCCACCCGTGAAGTCTACGGCCGGGCGCGGCAAAACCCTCAGGCGCCCCGGCCCGTCACCAGCGAGCTCAGCGGAACCGACGGGTCCGCGAGGGCTTCGCGGTCGACCTGCTCCTTCGACCTGATCAGGGCCTGGATGTCGTCTGTGACGTCCCACACGTTGACGTTCATGCCGGCCAGCACCCGCCCGTCCGACAGCCAGAACGCGATGAACTCCCGCTTGGCCGCGTCACCGCGGATCAGGACCTGGTCGTAGCCGCCCGCCGGGGCGTATCCCGAGTACTCCAGGCCCACGTCGTACTGGTCCGAGAAGAAGTACGGCACCCGGTCGTAGCTGATCTCCTGCCCGAGCATGGACCGCGCGGCGGCCGGGCCGCCGTTGAGCGCGTTCGCCCAGTGCTCGACGCGCAGCCGGGTCCCCAGCAGCGGGTGGTGGGCGGCGGCCACGTCCCCGACCGCGTAGATGTCCGGGTCCGAGGTGCGCAGCGAGGCGTCCACGGCGATCCCGCCGCCGTGCTCCCGGTCGACCAGGGCCAGTCCGGAGGTCTCGGCCAGCGCCGTCCGCGGAGCCGCGCCGATCGCGGCGAGCACGGCGTGTGCCGGGAGTTCCTCGCCGGCGTCCGTGCGGGCGGCGAGCACCATGCCGTCGTGCCCGATGATCTCCGTGAGGCGCGTTTCGAAGTGGAAGCGGACCCCGTGGTCGGCGTGCAGGTCGGCGAAGAGCCGGCCGATCTCCGGGCCGAGCACCCCGTGCAGCGGGGTGGCCAGCGGCTCGACCACGGTGACCTCGGCCCCGTACCCGCGGGCCGCGGCGGCGACCTCCAGGCCGATCCAGCCGGCGCCCGCGATCAGCAGGTGCCCGTTGTCCCTGCCGAGGCCCGCCAGGACGGCCCGGAGCCGCTCGGCGTGCGCGAGCCGACGCAGGTGGTGCACCCCGGCCAGGCCGGTGCCCCGGATGTCCATGCGGCGCGGCTCGGCCCCGGTGGCCAGCAGCAGCTTGTCGTAGGGGAGGGCGGTGCCGTCACCGAGGACGACCTTCTTGGCCTCCCGGTCCAGGTGCACGGCGGGCTGGCCGAGGTGCAGCTCGATGTCGGCGCGGGCGTACCAGGACGCCTCGTGGACGAAGATGCTGTCGCGCTCCTCCTTGCCCTGGAGGTAGCCCTTGGACAGCGCGGGCCGTTCGTACGGGTGGTCGCGTTCGTCGCCGATCAGGATCACCCGCCCCGTGAACCCCTCGGACCTGAGCGTCTCCGCCGCCTTGGCCCCGGCCAGCCCTGCGCCGACGATGACGAACGTCCGGTGTGCGTCGACCACCTGATGCCTCCTCATAACCTCACCGCCACTTGTGACCACATGCGAGCGTCCCGCACGGAGCCTGCCGCGTGAAGGGGGAGTGGCCCGATCGGATCACCCTTCGGTGGGGCGGGTGGGGCGGGTGCGGCGGGTGAGCCGGGCGTGCAGGGAGCGCGCCGATGCGTCCGTCAGGCACGCGATCTGGTCGATGACGGCGCGTTTGCGGGCCTTGTCGTCCGGGGCCTCATCGAAGATCGCACGGAACTGCGGGTCCAGGCCCTCGGGCGCGCGGGCGAGCAGCGCCTCGGCAAGTTCGGCCAGGACGATGCGCTGGTCGGCGCGGAGTCGTTCCTGCTCGTCGCGCTGCATCACGTACAGGTCGGCGACCGCCTTGAGGACGGCGCACTCGTGGCGCGTCTCCCGCGGGACGACCAGCTCGGCCGCGTACCGGGTCAGCCGGCCGGAGCCGTACGCCTCGCGGGTGGCGCCTTCGGCGGCCAGGCAGAACCGGCCGATCAGCTGGCTGGTGGCGTCCTTCAGGCGGGCCTGGGCGACGGCCGAGCCGTCGTAGCCGTGCGGCCACCACTCCTGCTCCATCAGCCGGTCGAGGGCTTCGCGGAGCTCCTCCGGGTCGGTGCCGGCGGCGACGTACCGGCCGATCGCGACCCGCTGGATCGCGGCACGCTCCGGCTCGGCGAACAGGAGGTTGGGGTCGATGTGCCCGGCGTGCAGACCGTCCTCGAAGTCGTGTACGGAGTAGGCGACGTCGTCCGACCAGTCCATGACCTGTGCTTCGAAGCACTTGCGGCCGGCGGGCGCGCCGCGCCGCAGCCACGCGAAGACGGGCAGGTCGTCCTCGTACGCGCCGAACTTGACCGAGCCGGGGTCGGTGGGGTGGCCGCCGCGGGCCCAGGGGTACTTGGTGGCGGCGTCCAGACAGGCCCGGGTGAGGTTGAGCCCGACGCTGACGGGCGCTCCGGTCGCCGGGTCGGGCGCGAACCGTTTCGGCTCCAGGCGGGTGAGCAGGCGCAGCGACTGGGCGTTGCCCTCGAAGCCGCCGCAGTCCTTGGCGAACTCGTTCAGCGCCTCCTCGCCGTTGTGCCCGAAGGGTGGGTGGCCCATGTCGTGCGAGAGGCAGGCCGCTTCGACCAGGTCGGGATCGCAGCCGAGGGCCGCGCCGAGCTCGCGCCCGACCTGGGCGCACTCCAGCGAGTGCGTCAGCCGGGTGCGGGGGCTGGCGTCCCAGTCGTACGAGCGGCTGCCGGGCGTGACGACCTGGGTCTTCCCGGAGAGGCGGCGCAGCGCGGCCGAGTGCAGCACGCGGGCGCGGTCGCGCTGGAAGGCGGTCCGACCGGGGCGCTTGTCGGGCTCGGGGGCCCAGCGCTCGGTGTCGGCAGGGGAGTAGCGGCCTTCGGAGCCTTCAGGGCCTTCAGGGCCTTCAGGGCCGTGCGGACGGACGGGTGCGGTGCCTGCCATGCCTTCCATGGTCCGACGGTAACCGGAGACACCGACAATCCGAGGAATCCGAAGCCGGGCGGTCCTCAGGCGGTGGCCAGTTCCAGCGGGGTCCGGGCCCGCCGGGCGGCGAGGGCCTGGTCGTAGCGCCGCAGGACGAGGCGGGCCAGCGCCGGGTGGTCGCCGAGCGGGGCGGCGGCCGGGCCGGTCGCGGCGGCGGCGCCCTGTGCGGCGAAGCGGCCCGGGGCGGTGAAGTACGAGGCCACGGCGACCCGGTGGTGGCCGCGGGCGGTCAGGGCCCGGACGGCTTCGGGCACGGCGGGCGACGCGGCGGAGGCGTAGGCGGGTACGACGGCCGTCCCGCCGAGGCGCTCGGAGAGCAGGGCGGCGGTGCGCCGGGTGTCGGCCGCCGCGTCGGGGTCGCGCGAACCGGCGGCGGCGAGTACGACGGCGGTGTGCGTGCCCCGGCTCCAGCCGGCCTCCAGGAGGCGCTCGTACAGGGCTTCGACGAGCAGCGGGTGCGGGCCGAGCGGCGCGGCGACGCGGGCATCGGCGTGCCGGGCCGCGGCCGCGGGGAGGTCCCGCTTGACGTGGTACCCGCGGCCGAGGAGCAGGGGGACGAGCACGGTCGGGCCGGGGGTGCGCCGCAGGGTGTCGGCGAGCAACGGCCGGTTCAGCTCGATGTGGCCGAGCCGGACGTCGAGGCGGGGGCGGAGCTCGCGGATCCGTACGAGCAGGGCCTGGACGGTGGGGAGGGCGCGCGGGTCGCGACTTCCGTGGGCGACGGCGACGAGGGTGGGCTGCATGCGTGGACTCCGTGGGACCGGGCCCCCGGCGGGCGCAGTCCGCGCAGCTGCGTTCCGAGTTGGGCGGTGATCCGGGTCAGCAGCTCAGCGGCCGTGGCGGCGGGAAGCGGGAGGGAAGGGGACTCGGGAGGGTGCACCGGCTCCGTCATGAACCGATCCTGCGGGGCGGAGGTTGCAGGGGCGTTGCGCCGGTATGACGGGTGTTTTCCGGGTGCTCACTCGGTCATTCGTCCGAGTGAAAGAGGGGGAGGGGGAACTCGGGCCGCGGACTTGATCGTCAATGTGTGCGAGTGGTGTGTGCGAGCGGTGTGCGCGGAGGGCGCAGGGCAGTGGGGGATCGGACATGAAGGCGACGAGGGCCACGGGGACCACGGAGATCACGGAAACGGAAGCGGAAACGGGGAAGGGGACGGAAACGGGGAAGGGGACGGAAAGGGGGGCGGGGACGGGGACGACGGGGCTGCGGGACCGGGCGAGGCGGGCGGCGGCGGTGCTGCGGCCGCGGCTGCCGCGCGGGGTGCGCGGCAGGAGGCGGGCCGTGCAGGCGGTGATGGCGGGCTGCGTGCTGGCGATGCTGCCGTCGGCGTGGACGCACGCGGTGGCCGCGGACCGGCTGCACCGCACGGCCGACACACCGCCCGCCGAGGTGGCGGTGGTGTTCGGGGCGGGGCTGTGGCACGGCAGGCCGACCCCGTACCTGGCCCGCCGGCTCGACGCGGCCGTGGAGCTGTACCGCACCGGCAAGGTCAAGGTCGTCCTCGTCACCGGGGACAACAGCCGCACCGAGTACGACGAGCCGGGCGCGATGCGGACGTACCTCACCGGGCACGGCGTGCCGGACGCCCACATCGTCAGCGACCACGCCGGGTTCGATACGTGGGACTCGTGCGTCAGGGCCCGGGAGATATTCGGGGTCGAGCGGGCGGTGCTGATCAGCCAGGGCTTCCACATACGCAGGGCCGTCGCCCTGTGCCGAGCGGCGGGCGTGGACGCGTACGGGGTCGGCGTGGACGACGAGCACGACGCGACCTGGTACTACGGCGGCACCCGCGAGGTGTTCGCGGCGGGCAAGGCGGCCCTGGACGCGGCCTTCAAGCCGGAGCCGCACTTCCTCGGGCCGAAGGAGGAGGGGGTGCCCCGGGCCCTGGGCGCTCTGCGAGACTGACGCGGCCGGTCACACCGGCACGGTCCTCACCACCGGGTACGGGAGCCTCCGCGTGCGGTGTGCGCGGCCTGCGACCGCAGCTGGACGGCCGGCCTGACCGTGCGGAACGTGCCCGGGCAGTGACGGCCCCGGGGCCTCACCGGGCGGCGTCGGGCGCGCTGAGGTGCCCGTACAGCAGGTGTAACCGCCAGGCGGCGGCCCGCGTAACACCGCTGCCGCACGCTGGCTTTATGCACACGCCCGCCACCGCCACCGCCACGCACTGCCCGTACTGCGCGCTGCAGTGCGGCATGAAGCTCCGCCCCACGCCGGACGGGGCGGACCCGGCAGCGGTGGAGGAGCGGGCCGACTTCCCCGTGAACCGGGGCGCGCTGTGCGGCAAGGGCCGCACCGCCCCCGCCGTGCTCTCCTCCCGGGTGCGCCTGACCGAGCCGCTCGTCCGCACCCACGCCGGCCGGCTCGAACCGGCCACCTGGGAGGAGGCCCTCGACGCCGTCGCCGCGGGCCTCGCCCGCACCCGGCACGCCCACGGCCCGGACGCGGTCGGCGTCTTCGGCGGCGGCGGGCTCACCAACGAGAAGGCGTACGCGCTCGGCAAGTTCGCCCGCGTCGCCCTCGGCACCTCGCAGATCGACTACAACGGCCGCTTCTGCATGTCCTCGGCCGCCGCCGCCCACCAGCGGGCGTTCGGCCTGGACCGCGGGCTGCCCTTCCCGCTGGAGGACGTCCCGCGCACCGGGTGCGTGATCCTCGTCGGCTCCAACCTCGCCGAGACGATGCCGCCCGCCCTGCGCTACCTCACGGAGCTGAAGGCGAGCGGCGGCACCCTGATCGTCGTCGACCCGCGCCGCACCCGCACCGCGGAGGAGGCTGACCTGCACCTGGCCCCCCGACCCGGCACGGACCTCGCCCTCGCGCTCGGCCTGCTGCACCTGGTCGTCGCCGAGGGCCGCACCGACGAGGAGTTCATCGCCGGGCGCACCACCGGCTGGGAGGAGGCCCGTGCGGCTGCCATGGCGCACTGGCCGGAGCTGGTCGAGCGGATCACCGGCGTCCCCGTGCCGAAACTGCGCGAGGCCGTCTCGCTGTTCTGCGCCCCGCCCTCCGCCATGGTCCTCACCGCTCGCGGGCCGGAGCAGCAGTCCAAGGGGACCGACACCGTCGGCGCGTGGATCAACCTGTGCCTGGCCACCGGCCGCGCCGGCCGCCCGCTCTCCGGCTACGGCTGCCTCACCGGCCAGGGCAACGGTCAGGGCGGCCGCGAGCACGGCCAGAAGGCCGACCAGCTCCCCGGCTACCGCAAACTTGCCGACCCGGCGGCACGGGCCCACGTCGCCGGGGTGTGGGGCGTCGACCCCGACAGCCTGCCGGGCCCGGGCCGCAGCGCGTACGAACTCCTCGACGCCCTCGGCACGGACGTCAGGGCCCTGCTCCTGATGGGCTCCAACCCGGTGGTCTCCGCCCCCCGCGCCGCCCACGTCGAGGACCGCATCCGCGCCCTGGACTTCCTGGCCGTCGCGGACGTCGTCCTCTCCGAGACCGCGGCCCTGGCCGACGTGGTCCTGCCCGTCACCCAGTGGGCGGAGGAGACCGGCACCACCACCAACCTGGAGGGACGCGTCCTGCTGCGCCGCCGCGCCCTGACCCCGCCGCCGGGCGTCCGCAGCGACCTGGAGGTCCTGCACGGCCTGGCGGCCCGCCTCGGCGTCGAGAAGGGCTTCCCGACCGCCCCCGAGGAGGTCTTCGAGGAGCTCCGTCGCGCCTCGGCCGGCGGCCCGGCCGACTACTCGGGCATCTCGTACGCCCGCATCGAGACCGAGCAGGGCGTGTTCTGGCCCTGCCCCGTGGGCTCCGCGGGACAGCAGCGGCTCTTCCTGGACCGGTTCGCCACCGACGACGGCCGCGCCCGCTTCGTCCCCGTCTCCCACCGCGAGGCGGCCGAGGTCCCGGACGCCGAGTACCCGCTCCTGCTCACCACGGGCCGGGTGGTGGCCCAGTACCAGTCGGGGGCCCAGACCCGCCGCGTCGACGAGCTGAACGCGGCCGCCCCGGGCGCCTTCGTGGAGCTCCACCCGCGCCTGGCGGCCCGTATCGGCGTGGCCGACGGCGAGCCGCTCGCCATCACCTCCCGCCGCGGCCGCGCCGTCGCCCCCGCCCGCATCACGGACGCCATCCGCGCCGACACGGTCTTCATGCCGTTCCACTGGCCGGGCGAGGGCCGCGCCAACACCCTGACCAACCCGGCCCTGGACCCCGTCTCCCGCATGCCGGAGTTCAAGGTCTGCGCGGTCCGCGTGGAACCGGTGCGCTGAGCGCTCCGCGGGAAGGCCGCAAGGGGCCGGCGATCGTCCCCGGGACCGATGCGGCCGGTCGCGCAGTCCCCCGCGCTGCTTCGGCGCGCCGCCGAACCGCTCGACTTCACCGCGGCCGCTCGGCCGCCACCGGTGCGCCGGCCCGGCCGGGCGCTCACGAACGGTCCTGGGCGAACACCGGTTCCAGCGCGGCCAGCAGCCGCCCCACGAGTCCCCGCTCCTCGACGTCGAGCGCCGGGTACTCCTTGCGGAAGCCGCTCCAGTCGACATGGGCGAAGGACCCGAACACGCCGGGCGTGAGCGGCACCGTACGCCCCTGCTCCTCGAACTCGCCGGACAACCGGAACACCTCCTCCACCAGCCCGCGCGCAGGGGTGCAGCTCTCCGCCAGGAGAACCGCGTCGTAGAGGTCCTTGCCCTGCGGGTACAGGTCCGCGGCGAGCCACATCAGCTTCCACGCGAGGGAGAGTTCCCGGGTGGCGCCGAGCAGCGGTACCCCGGCCACCTCCACCGACTCCGGCGGCACGGGCAGCGGCTCGTTGAAGACGAAGTCCAGCTGCACCTGCCCGCCGGGCAGCCCTGGTGCGGACCAGGGCAGTACCAGCCGACGGCCCGGGACGCGCTCGTACGTCCAGATGTACTCGGACGCCGCCTCCCCGGCCGGCATGTCCAGCCCCCCGGACCGGCCCCCGGCCAAGCGCTCGGCCGCCGCCGCGACGTCCCGCAGCATGCGCCCGGTGCGGTCCTCCTCGATCCGCCACTGCGCGGGGACCACGACGAAGTCGAGGTCGTGCGGCTCCCGAGCCGCGGCCCCGAACCACCGTGCCATCAGCATGCTGCCACGCAGCACCAGTGACGGCGCCCACCCGGAGGCGTGCACGGCGCGCAGGGCGACCGCCATCGCGGTGCGCCGCGCCCGCAGCCAGGCCTCGCGGACCACCGGGTCCCCGATCGCTGGGTCCAGCGGCCGGTACGCCTCGGCGAAGTGCTTCAGCGCCGGGTCGAACGCCACGGCGGACGGCACCTGCGGCCGCCCCACGCCCGCCAGCAGGGTCCGCGGGGGCGAATCCCAGCGACGCCTCCGCTCCTCGGCCGGCTCCGCCGGATCGTCCGGCCCGCCCGGAATCGACGGCTCCCACGGCGCACCGTTCATGCGGCCACCCCTTCCTCGATCCAACCGTCGTCCACCGACAGGTCGCTGTCGAACAGCACGAATTCCCGCTCCTGCGAGCGGATGTCGTACCCGGCGGCCGCCAGCTCGGCGACCAGCGCGTCGCACGCCCGGCCGGCTCCCGCCGCCCCCGCGGGGCCCCGGTACCGCTGGGTGACGAACCGTTCGTGGTTGACGCCGTCCTCCGCGGCGCGCCGGGCGTTCCACGACAGGTGCGCCCCGTGCGGGGTGACCAGGGCCTCCAGGCGGGCCCGGTCGAAGCCGGCGGGGAGCAGCAGCCTCACGTGGTGCTCGAAGTAGCCGCCGCCCGGGCCCGGCCGGTCCGTGGTCCACGGGACGGTCTCCACCTTGACCCGGACCGGGTCGAAGCCGTCCGCCCGCAGCAGCGGAACCAGGGCCTCGTGGCCGTCGCGGTCGGGCAGGGTCAGCATCGGCTGCGACACCACGCGGCCGCGGGCCAGCACGATATGAGTCACCTTCAGCCCGCGGGCTCCGGCCCAGGCGTGGAGTCGTGCCAGCTCCGCCGCGTCCGGGCAGTGCAGCGTGACATGGGTTTCGTACACGGACATGCCGAAGATCTTGTCGGACATGCGTCCGACCCGCATCGGGGTTCTCCGCGGCGGGTAACCATCCGGTCACGCACCGGACTCAGAAAGTGCCCGCACGCCCCTCGTGGCGGCGATGTGCCGTACGCCACACTGAGGTGCGGTGCCACCGTCCTCGGAGCCCTGGAGGTCGCCCCCGTGCAGACCCGGATCCTGACCGTCAACGTGAGCCCGCCCGTCCCCGCCGTCGCGGCCCAGGCCCCGGAGGGCGGGGAGCCCGAGGCCGACCCCGAGCCCGGAATGGAGACCGAGCCCGGCAGCGGGCAGGCCGCCGAGGACGGGGACGACGAGGCGCCCGAGGTGCTGGAACTGATCGAGCAGGTGCCCGAGCAGCGCCGACGCGGGGACGGCGCCGGGACGGGGCCCTCCGCTGACCTGTTCCGCCAGTACCTGCGCGAGATCGGCAGGATCCCGCTGCTTACCGCCGCCGAGGAGGTCGAGCTGGCGCGCCGCGTCGAAGCCGGGCTGTTCGCCGAGGAGAAGCTGGGCAGCACCCCCGACGTCGACCTGCGGCTCGCACTCGACCTGGACAAGCTCGTCGTCATGGGGCGGATGGCCAAGCGGCGCCTGATCGAGTCGAACCTCCGGCTCGTCGTCTCCGTCGCGAAGCGCTACGTGGGCCGCGGTCTCACCATGCTCGACCTCGTGCAGGAGGGGAACCTCGGACTGATCCGGGCCGTTGAGAAGTTCGACTACACCCGGGGCTACAAGTTCTCCACCTACGCCACCTGGTGGATACGGCAGGCGATGTCGCGGGCCCTCGCCGACCAGGCCCGCACCATCCGCGTCCCCGTTCACGTGGTGGAGCTCATCAACCGGGTCGTGCGCGTTCAGCGGCGCATGCTCCAGGAGCGCGGCTACGAGCCCACCGCCGAAGAGGTCGCCGTCCATCTGGAACTGACGCCGGAACGGGTGCTGGAGGTGCTGCGCCTGGCGCAGGAGCCGGTCTCGCTGCACGCCCCGGTCGGCGAGGAGGAGGACGTCGCCCTCGGCGACCTGATCGAGGACGGCGACGCGGCTTCGCCGATGGAGTCCGCCGCCTTCTTCCTGCTGCGCGAGCACCTGGAGGCCGTCCTGTCGACCCTCGGCGAGCGCGAGCGCAAGGTCGTCCAGCTGCGCTACGGCCTGGCCGACGGCAGGCCCCGCACCCTGGAGGAGATAGGGCGCATCTTCGGCGTGACGCGCGAGCGCATCCGCCAGATCGAGTCCAAGACGCTGGGCAAGCTGCGCGACCACGCCTTCGCCGACCAGCTCCGCGGCTACCTCGACTGACTGACGGCGGGCCCGGCACACGGCGGGGGCGGGACAGGTCCGGAGGTCCGGCTCCGCCGGACTCCGCCCCGCCCCGCCCCGCACCAGGCCCGCGTGCCGCGTCGGTCAGTCGACCTCGGCGACCGCCTGTGCGAACTGCGCCGCGTACAGCCGCGCGTACGCCCCCTGCGCTGCCAGCAGTTCCTCGTGCGTGCCCTGCTCCACGATGGAACCGTTCTCCATCACCAGGATCACGTCCGCGTCCCGGATCGTGGAGAGCCGGTGCGCGATCACGAAGGACGTGCGGCCGTGCGCGAGCCGCGCCATCGCCTTCTGGATCAGCACCTCGGTACGGGTGTCCACGGAGCTGGTGGCCTCGTCCAGGACGAGGATCACCGGGTCCGACAGGAACGCCCGGGCAATGGTGATCAGCTGCTTCTCGCCCGCACTGACCCCCGCACCCTCGTCGTCGAGGACGGTGTCGTAGCCGTCCGGCAGGGTGCGGACGAACCGGTCGGCGTGCGCGGCCCGCGCGGCCTCCTCGATCTCGGCGCGCGTGACCTCGCGCGAGGCCCCGTACGCGATGTTCTCCGCGATCGTGCCGCCGAACAGCCAGGTGTCCTGGAGCACCATGCCGATGCCGCCGCGCAGCTCCTCGCGGGTCATCTTCGCGATGTCCACCCCGTCGAGCGCTATCCGGCCGCCGGTGACCTCGTAGAACCGCATGAGGAGGTTCACCAGCGTGGTCTTGCCGGCGCCCGTCGGGCCGACGATGGCCACGGTCTGGCCGGGCTCGACGGTCAGCGACAGGTTCTCGATCAGCGGCTTGTCCGGCTCGTAGCGGAACGCCACCTTGTCCAGCGTGACCTGGCCGCGGACCTTCTCCGGACGCTCCGGAACCTCGACGTCCGGCTCCTGCTCCTCCGCGTCGAGCAGCTCGTACACCCGCTCCGCCGAGGCAACGCCGGACTGCACCAGGTTCGCCATCGACGCGACCTGCGTCAGCGGCATCGAGAACTGGCGCGAGTACTGGATGAAGGCCTGCACGTCGCCGATCGACAGGTTGCCCGAGGCCACCCGAAGTCCCCCGACGACCGCGACCAGCACGTAGTTGATGTTCGAGATGAAGAACATCACCGGCTGCATGATCCCGCTGACCAGCTGCGCCTTGAACGAGGCCCGGAACAGCGCCTCGTTCTGCTCGGCGAAGACGGCCGCCGACTCCTTCTGCCGGCCGAAGACCTTCACCAGCGTGTGGCCCGAGTACATCTCCTCGATGTGCGCGCCCAGCGCACCCGTGGACTTCCACTGCGCCACGAACTGCGGCTGCGACTTCTTGCCGATCTTCGCGGTGACGACCACCGACACCGGGATCGTCACCAGCGCGACCAGCGCCAGCAGCGGCGAGATCCAGAACATCATCGCGAGCACGCCGACGATCGTCAGCAGCGAGTTGAGCAGCTGCCCCATCGTCTGCTGGAGCGTCTGCCCGACGTTGTCGATGTCGTTGGTGGCCCGGCTGAGGACCTCGCCGCGCTTCTGCCGGTCGAAGTAGGACAGCGGCAGCCGCGCCAGCTTGTCCTGGAGCTCCTCGCGCATCCGGTACACGGTGCCGTTCATGATGTGGTTCGACAGCCGCGTCGCCACCAGCATCAGCAGGCCGGCCAGTACGAAGACCGCCAGCGCCCAGAGCGCCACGACCCCGACGGCACCGAAGTCGATGCCCTCGCCGGGGGTGAAGTCGGTGCCGGACAGCATCTCCGCCATGCCGTCCTCGCCCTTGGCGCGCAGCCCGTCGAGCGCCTCCTGCTTGGTGACACCGGCCGGCATCTGCCGGCCGATGATCCCCGCGAAGACCAGGTCGGTGGCGTGGCCGAGGATCTTGGGGCCGATCACTGTGCAGACGACGCTGCCGAAGACCGCGGCGACCATGCCCCACAGCTTGGCCCGGTCCTGCGCGAGCTGCCGCAGCAGCCGCTTGCCCGAGCCCTTGAAGTCCAGGGACCGCTGGGCCGGTCCCGCCATCATCCGTCCTCCGGGCCCGCTCATGCGGCCTCCGCCTCCGTCAGCTGGGAGAGCACGATCTCCCGGTAGGTCTCGTTGCCGGCCATCAGCTCGTGGTGGCGTCCCTCGCCCACGACCCGGCCCTCGTCGAGCACGATGATCCGGTCTGCGTCGCGGATCGTCGCGACCCGCTGGGCGACGATGACGACCGTCGCGTCCTCCGTCTCGCGGGCGAGCGCCGCGCGCAGCGCCGCGTCCGTGGCGTAGTCCAGGGCCGAGAACGAGTCGTCGAAGAGGTAGATCTCCGGGCGCTGCACCAGCGTGCGGGCGATGGCCAGGCGCTGGCGCTGACCGCCCGAGACGTTCGTCCCACCCTGGGTGACGGGTGCCTCCAGGCCGCCGTCGAGCGCGGACACGAACTCCTTGGCCTGCGCCACCTCCAGGGCCTGCCAGAGCTCCTCGTCGGTGGCGTCGGGGCGCCCGTAGCGCAGGTTCGAGGCGATCGTCCCGGAGAACAGGTAGGGCTTCTGCGGCACCAGGCCGACCGTCCTGGCCAGCAGCTCGGGGTCGAGCCGGCGCACGTCCTCGCCGTCGACGAGTACCTGGCCGCCGGTCGCGTCGAACAGCCGCGGGACCAGGCCCAGCAGTGTCGACTTGCCGCTGCCGGTGGAGCCGATGACCGCCGTGGTCTCGCCGGGGCGGGCCACCAGGTCCACTCCGCGCAGCACGGGGGCCTCGGCGCCCGGGTAGCGGAAGTCTGCGCCGCGCAGCTCCAGCACCCCGGCCCGGGAGAGCTCGGTCACCGGCTCGGCGGGCGGGACCACGCTGGAGTCGGTGTCCAGGACTTCCTTGATGCGCTCGGCGCAGACCTCCGCGCGCGGCACCATCATGAACATGAACGTGGCCATCATCACGGACATGACGATCTGCATCAGGTAGGCGAGGAACGCCGTCAGCTGGCCGATCTCCATGCCGCCGCTGTCGATGCGCATCGCACCGAACCAGATCACGGCGACGCTGGAGATGTTCACGACCACGATCACCGTGGGGAACATCAGTGCGAGCAGCCGGCCGGAGGCGAGCGAGACGTCGGTCAGCTCGGTGTTGGCGCCGCGGAAGCGTTCCTTCTCGTAGCCGTCGCGGACGAAGGCACGGATCACCCGGTTGCCGGTGATCTGCTCGCGCAGCACCCGGTTCACGACGTCCATGTGTTCCTGCATCGAGCGGAACAGCGGGCGCGTCTTCCAGACGATCGTGCCGACGGACAGGCCGAGGACGGGCACCACGGCCAGCAGCACGCCCGACAGCTTCACGTCGAGCGAGAGCGCCATGGCGATGCCGCCGATGCACATGATCGGTGCCGAGACCATCAGGGTGAAGGTCATCAGCACCAGCATCTGGACCTGCTGTACGTCGTTCGTCGTACGCGTGATCAGCGACGGCGCGCCGAACTGGCCGAGCTCCCGCGAGGAGAAGCTCTGCACCCGGTCGAAGACGGCGGCGCGGATGTCGCGGCCGAGGGCCGCGGCGGTGCGGGCGCCGTAGTAGACGGCGCCGATGTTGCAGCCCAGCTGGACGAGGGAGACGCCGAGCATCAGCGCGCCGAAGCGCAGGACGTAGCCGGTGTCGCCGTGGACGACACCCTCGTCGATGATGTCCGCGTTCAGGGTGGGCAGGTAGAGGCTCGCACTGGTCTGGAGCAGTTGCAGCAGGACCAGCAGGGCGATGGGTTTCCGGTACGGGCCCAGGTGGGTCCGCAGAAGTCGTATGAGCACGCGCAGGCTCCGGTCGGCACGGTCGGGAGGGCATCCCATCTTCGGCCACGTGTGCGTGCAAACCCCACCGGTTTTCGCAAAGGCGGGCCAAAAGAAGGAGGCGGTCCTACGACTCCGGCGCCCCCCGCCGAGCCCGCCGGCCCCACGGATCCGGCAGCCCGGGGGAGGGCCCTACGCCTGGAAGGCGCCCGGGTGGAGCTGCTCCCGCGTCGCGATGTACTGCTGGCGCACCGCCTGCCAGGTCGCGTAGCCCTCGCCGGGCTCGAAGAGCTGCGCGGCCGGTGCCGGCCACACCGGCGGGGTGTGCGGGGCCAGCGTCCCCCGCTGCACCCCGAGCGCCCACGCCGCCTGGCGCGCCGCGCCCAGCGCCGCGTAGTCGGCCGGGGCCGGTACGACGATCTGCGTACCGAACAACCCGGGAGCCGCGGCCTGCACGGCGGGCAGCTCGGCCGCCGCGCCCAGCAGGAACACCCGGCGCACCTCGACCCCGCGCAGGCGCAGCACGTCGAGCGCGTCGACCAGCCCGCACAGCATGCCCTCGAACGCGGCCTGCGCCACGTGCTCCGGCTTCATGGAATCCCGCCGCAGCCCGGACAGGGTGCCCGCGGTGTGCGGCAGGTTGGGCGTGCGCTCTCCCTCCAGGTACGGCAGGAGTACGAGGCCGTGCGCGCCCGGCGTCGACTGCAGGGCGAGCTCGGACAGCCCGTCCAGATCGGTGCCCAGCAGGTCGGCGGTGCCCCGCAGGGCCCGTACCGCGTTGGAGGTGTTCACCACCGGCAGGTGCATGCCGCTGCCGTCGGCGAGGGAGGTGACCAGGCCGCTCGGCTCCTGCACGGCCGAGTGGTGGACCGCCATCACGGAGCCCGAGGCGCCCAGCGACACCACGGCGTCTCCGGGGGCCAGGCCCAGCCCGAGCGCGGCGGCCATGGTCTCCCCGGTGCCGGCGGAGATCAGCAGCCCCTCCGGCGTCATTCCGGCGGCCTCGGCCGGCGCGAGCACCTCGGGCAGCAACGCCACGTGCCCGAGTGCCAGCTCGACCAGGTCGGGGCGGTAGGCGCCGGTCGCCGGCGACCAGTAGCCGGTCCCGGAGGCCCCGCCGCGGTCGGTGGTGCGGCGGGCGGGCCGGCCCAGCAGCTGCCAGACCAGCCAGTCGTGCGGGGACATCAGCACCGCCACCCGGCGGGCCGCGTCGGGCTCGTTACGGGCCATCCAGGCGAGCTTGGCCACGGGCTGCGCGGAGTGCGGGACGGAGCCCACGGCCTCGGCCCAGGCCTGCCGGCCGCCGAGGGCCTCGGTGAGGTCGGCGGCGGCGACCTGGCCGCGCTTGTCGTTGCCGACCAGGGCCGGGCGGACGAGGGCGCCCTGTGTGTCCAGCGGCAGCAGCGCGTGCTGCTGCGCGGAGACGCCGATGGCCTGGACGCCTTCGAGGAGGCCGCCGCCGGCGGCCTCGCCGAGGGAGAGCAGCCAGGCCTGGGGGTCGATGTCGTGGGGGTGGAGGACCTCGGGATCACCCGCGGGCTGCGGATGGGGCGCGTAGCCCTGGCGCAGTACGGCACCCGTGTCGGCGTCGCAGACGACGATGCGAGTGAAGGCGGAAGAGCTGTCCAGCCCGGCGACTATCCCCATGCGGAGAATTCTGCCGCACACACGGCCGGGATCCGGCGCCCCGGCGGGCGTCGGATCCCTTGTGCACCGGCGGCGAACCGGCCTCGGAACAGTGGGGAATCGGCGGTGAACGGGGAGTGGTCCGGCGGTGGGCCAGACGGTGGATCGGGGCCGGGTCGGCGGTGCGACGACAGCCCCGTCCGCCCCGGCTTCCCCGGACCGTCCCGCCCGCCCCGGCCGCCTTGCCCGTCCCGGCCGCCTCAGGTGTTGCTGGTGCCCCAGTCGTCGTCGTAGCCGGCGGAGCCGCCGCCCCGGCCGCGCAGCACCCGTACACGGTCCGTCACCGAGGCGGGCAGGACGTCCCCGACCCGGTCGCCCACGGCGGTGAACGCCTTGCCGGCGAACTGGCGCCCCTGCTGGCCCGCGGTCTCGGCCGCATTGCGCACGGCCGGGTTCCGTGCGGCCTCGCGCACGCACTTCTTCATCTGCTCGTAGCGCTCCCGCCCGGCCCGTGTCCCGAGGACGTACCCGAGGGCCAGTCCGCTCACGAACGTGACCTTGTAGCGCATGCCTGTCACCCTTCGTCGTGTGGTGCCCGGCCCGCTCTCGATACCGATTGGCGGAGCACCCCCCTGCTTGCGCTAATCTATGACTCGCAACGGGCGCTCGCCCCCCGGCAAGGCCGGAGGTGGGCCGTTCGGTGCAACGCAGCAATCCCCTGTAGCTCAATTGGCAGAGCAGCCGGCTGTTAACCGGCAGGTTACTGGTTCGAGTCCAGTCGGGGGAGCGCGATCCCCTGTAGCTCAATTGGCAGAGCATTCGGCTGTTAACCGGAGGGTTGCTGGTTCGAGTCCAGCCGGGGGAGCAGAGGGAAGAGGACCCCGAGGGGTCCTCTTCTTTTTTGCCCGCGGGCAGAACTTCTGCCCCGACGGTGGAACCGGGCAGCCCTGAAACCGGTCTCCGCCGACAGCGAAGCCGATCACACGACCCAGCCGAGGCAGGAGATCGTATGAGCGGCTATGCTGCGGCAGACGGCGCGCACACTTGTACGCGCCACGCCGTGAAGGGGCGGTAGCTCAGCCGGTTAGAGCAGCGGACTCATAATCCGTCGGCCGTGGGTTCGAGTCCCACCCGCCCCACCGCAGGCCGGGTCAGAAGAAACGTTCTGACCTGCCAGCTTGGTGCCCCGCCCGGTCTTGCCGGGTCGGGGCATCTTGTCGTTTACCCCCTCGTGCGTGAGCGATGCGTGAGCGGCGGTTTCCGAGCCCACCGCCTGCCGTGCCCGTGGCACGACGCGGGCAGCCCCTTCCGCCGCGGCCCTGTCCACCTCGGGCAGGAGGCTCGTGTACGTGTCCGAGGTGAGCGTGATCGTGGAGTGCCGCAAGGTCTCCTTGATCGTGTGAAGGTCCCCGCCACCGGCATGCGTCAGAGTCGCGGCCACATGACGTAGATCACGAAGGCTGATCGGCGGCAGATCAGTGCTCGCCAGGATCCGCCGGAAGGTCTCGGACACAGTCTCCGGATGCAGCCAGGAACCGTCCTCCTGCGTGAACACCTTCCCGGTGTCCTGCCACGCCGCCCCGAACCTCAGCCGCTCCCGGTTCTGCCGAGCCCGGTGGGCCCTCAGGACCTCCACGGTGCCGCTGTCGAGGGCGATGGTCCCCGCGCTGCCGTCGGTCTTCGGCGCGGACTCGTACGCCTCCCAGTTGTCCACGACGATCTCCTTGGCCGGCGTCAGTAGCCCCGCCTCCAGGTCCACGTCGGTCCACTCCTGCCCGACGCCCTCACCGCGCCGAAGCCCGCGGAACGCGATCAGGTGGAAGAACGCGTACAGCCGGTCCCCCTCCGCCGCATCGAGGAAGGTGCCGACCTGAGCGGGCGTCCACACCATCACCGGGCTGGGCTTCACTCCGGTCTCCCGCCACCGCTGCACCCGCTCGTCGGTCCACAGCTGCGCCTTGGGCCGCTTTCCGGACGCCAGCTCGACGTGTGCGGCCGGGTTGAACGTCAGCAGCTGCTGGGCGATGGCGGCGTTCAGGGCGGCCCTGAGCGTCCGGCGGATGCTCTGCTGGGTCGCGGGCCCAGCGATCTTCCGAAAGGGCGGCATAGCGGCGAGCTTCGCCTTCTCCTTGTCCAGCCGCGCCCGCTCGGCGGCCGGGGGCCTGCTGCCCCTTCCCCACTTGCACCTGGCGGCCTGCTCGCGCCGGGCCTGATTCTCGGCGGCTATCACCTCGTTCTCGTCGGCGATTGCGCCGAACATCTCCTGCAGGTGCCCGACGTTCAGCCGGTCGAGCCGCACGTGCCCGATGCGGGGCTTGAGGTGCACGCGAACGTGGGAGCTGTACCCGCTGGTCGTCGTCCTGCGGGTCTTCTTGCCTGCCAGCCACATGTCCAGCCAGTCGCCCACCGTCAGACGGGACGTGAGCTTCTGGCCGGTCACGAACCGCCGCCGCGTCTCCTCCAGATCCGGGATCGGCCCCTTCTCGTCCGCGACGAGCTCCAACAGCTCGGCGATGTGTCGCCGGCCCTCCTCGTCGTCCGCGTCCGGCAGCGCGAGCAGCGCCCGTATCTGGTCGAGGTCGGCCTGGGCCGCGACCTTCGTCTCATACCCGCCTCGACTGAACGACCGCCGCCGACCGTCCTCGTACGGCGGCAGCTCCTGCCGCACCGAGTAGCTACCGTGCCGCCGCTGCTTCAGCTTCGGGCATTTACTGCCGAGCGGTTTCCCCGTCTCGGCGTCCCTGCAATGGCAACGACGGTACGTCGAGCCCTTCATGCACTGTCTCCTTGCTGGCTGTTCTGAGATGCCGACCGGCGTATGGGCGTGGTCGAAGCTGCCCCTACCTGACCCTAGGTGCCCTCGCCTTTCCCTATCCTTCCTTATCTGTCGAGATTCATTGAATTCAATATCGGCGGGGCGGGCAGCTGGGATGGGGATCGTGCGCCGCGGCGGCCCTGAGGTCGAGGAGTATGGCTCTGACCTGCTAGAACTACCGTCTCTGGCTGATCATAGGCAACGACCCGGCAAGGTCAAGTCGCGCCGGAATCGCTGCGTGGGCGGTGGGGAGCGCCGCTCGTTGAGCGCCCCGGGAGGGCCGATTTTCGGCCTCGTGAACCGTGCGCTTCACTACAGTATTCTTCGCCAATCGCCGCGGCCTTTCCCAATGCCCGGAGTTTTGAATTCGGAAAAACATGGGCTACGTTCGGGCCATGATCAATGCCGACGTTCTGAGCCTTTCTCGTGTCAGGGAAGAGGCGATATCGGGTGCAGCGCGCCGTACTCGGCTGGCAGCGCGGTTGTCCCTGGCCGAGATCGCAGCCCTCTGTCAGGTCGATCCCTCCACGGTCTGGCGGTGGGAGCAGGGCAAACGCGCGCCACGGGGCGAGCCGGCCCTCAGGTACGCGCGGGTGCTGGGCGATCTGACGGCCCAGGTCGCAGCGGAGGGCAGTCGATGAGCGGTTCAGCCCTCACCCGTGACGAACTGCTGGCGCTACCGCCGGTGATCGACCTCGAGACGGCCGGTCGAGCCTTCGGGCTCAAGCGCAGCACGACCTACGACCTCGCCAGGCGCGGCGAGCTGCCAGTCGCCACCTTGCGCCTCGGTAGGGCGCAGCGCGTACTCACCGCCGAACTGCTCGAAGTCCTCAACATCCAGCCGGACACGGCCACCACAGCAGCCGCTGCATAGACCAGACCGCGGCACGGGGTGTGAACGACCAAGCCCGCCCCGCGCCGCCGCACAGGAGGTGCATATGACGAACCCTATCCCGCGTCCCACCTGCCAATTCATCGTCACCGAGCGGGGTGACCGGTGAGCCTCGACGCCATGGACTGGGTCTGGAACCACTCAACTGCCCGGGGCACGGCCCGCCTGGTGCTGCTCGCCATCGCCGACAAGGCCCCCGGCGCGGGCTGCACTGCATACGCCGGCACCGCGATGCTGATGCAGCGCACCAACACCACCCGTGTGAGTGTGCGAACGTCCATCGCCAAACTCATCCAAGCAGGCGAGCTTGCCGTCGTGGACGGGTCATGCGGTCCGAAGGGAGAGTCGGTCTACCAACTCCCGCTGGCAGTCGGCCATGTCCGTCGGGACAACAGGGGTCTCCGCAGGATCGGAGCCGAGGGTGGACCGAGGTCTGGAGCGGGTCGAGAGGTAGCCCCCAGGGGGCCAGAACGTGACCTGGCGGGAGAAAGGTCTATACCCCCGGAGGGGTATGAAACTAGCCCCCATAACGCATGGAACCAGAAGCAACACAAGGAACAGCAGCTGCGCGTGTCTTCTGCCAGCCTCATCGGTAGCGAAGCGGTGCGGCAGCTGGCGGACGCCCTCAAATGTGAGGCACTGCCGATCCACTGGAACCTGGGGGCCGGCGAGCAGCAGGACCTCGAACGCCTCATTCAGCACCACGGCACCGAGCAGTTGGTCGAGGTCGTCGCCCGTCGGGCCGTTCCCGGCGACGCACCCAAGCCAGCTCGGTACTGGCTACGTGCCTGGTCCGACCTCGATGCCACCCTTGCCCGGCCGGCGGCAACCGCGAGCGCAGTCGCGCGGCACCACTCGCCCCGGCGAAACCACTCCGATGCCCTCATGGCCGGACTCGCCCTGCTCGCTGGGGAAGGAGGAGATGTCTGATGGATCAGCTTGAGGCCACCGCACTGCTGCACCACATTGGAACCCTTGACGGCCGGATATACCGCTTGATCGCCTCCGGTCAGCAGTCCGCGCAAACGATCCAGACGTGGGCGAACGCCCTGGCCGACGTCCCGCCCACGGCGCCGGCCGTCCACTGGGACGTCCGCCGGGCAGTCGACCGGTTCTATGAACAACGCGGCGGTGACCGCTCAGCCCAATACCGCCACGTCGAACCGGCTGACATCCTTGCCGCGTGGGCCCCCTGTAAGACCGAACTCATAAACCGGCACGTTGACCCGCTTCCGGAAGCCAACCCGGACGATATCGCTGCTTACCTGGCAGAGGTGCGGGCCAGCCGCCAGGCCGTTGCTGCCGGCGTAACCCCGCCGGTCGAGCAGCGCGAGCTGACGAGTCGGGAACCGAGCCCTGAGCTCGCGGCTCGAGTGGCGGCTACAGGCAGCCCGATTCCTCCTGAGGCCCGCCGCGCCCTCGCCTCCTACCGGGCGCTCCGCACGCGCCGCGAAACCTTCGCCGCGTAGATCCAGACGGCTACGGCGTTGGAACGTTTCCTCCTCTGCCCGTTTCTACCCTTCGCTGATCAAGCCACATCGAACCCGAGGACCGTGCCGAACGGATCGGTGAGTTGGCAGATCCGGCGGCCAGGGTCGACGTCAAGCGGGCCGCGGTGAGGAGTGCAGCCCTCGTCCGGGAGTCGCTGACGTTCGGAATCCAGGTCGTCGACGGACCAGTACGGGATGGTGCTGCCCTCATGAGGGTTGGCCTTGGGGGAGGTTGGATGGAGGCCGAGCTCGAGCCCGCTGAGGTCAAGCCAGACGTAGACGGACGTTCCGTCGACGTCGCGCTTGACCTCGGCGGCGAAGGTCTCGCCCATCCAGCAGGCGGCAGCTTCGGGAGCTCTCCTTGTACCCGGGCCCGGCCGGTCAGATGTTGGTTCATTGGGAAGCCATAGGCGGCCCCGAAGTAGGCCCAAACAGCCGGTCCGGACGCGTGGTTCTTGCTAGCGTCATTCAGTCGCCAAGGAGGTCCAGTGTCGTCTTCCCTGTCCACCACTGTCCGTACTGACCTTCGAGTTGAGCCTGTGGACGACGTGCTCAACGAAGTCGAGCAGGCGCTCCGAGCGCAACTCGACCGGGAAAGCCTGGTGCGTAAGCGACGATCCCTGGGCGCGCGCACCGATCGCGGGACGTGGGTGCGTATCGAGCGCCGCCGCTTGAACAAGATCGGAAGCCAGGGGTGGAATGGCACTGAGTGCGCTGCTCTCCTTGAAGGCGTGGTTAAGCCCAAGTGGCATCGAGGCCTGGCATGGAGGCAGTCGGACGACGTGATGTGGCGAGCCGACGAGACGGACCTCTTGCCCGGTGCACCGGTCGGCAGCAGCGTCCTGGCCGTCGTCCCCGAGCTGTCTGATGAGTGGTGGCGGGCGCTCAACGCTTCGCTGGATGCCTTGGCCGTCCAGTCCACGAGGCGCGTAGCCACCCCGGATACCTTGACGATCACCCAGAGCGGTGTCGCGGAGGCGATTCGCCGATTTCTGCCCGACGGCGTGGACACGACGGTGAGCCGCTGGCACCCGGCACATGCGGATCTGAACTGGGCGAACATGACTGGCCCGGAGTTCTGCCTGTTCGACTGGGAGGACTGGGGCATGGCCCCGCGGGGCCTGGACGCCGCCTCGTTGTGGGGTAACTCCCTTGCCGTCCCGGCTCTGGCCGAGCGTGTACGCCACGAGCGGCGGCACGACCTGGAGAGCCGGGACGGCAAGTTGATGACCTTGTTCGTCTGCGCGAAGATCCTCGCCCCGGATGCGCATCCTGAGGACCCGCGCCTCGACCCCGCCCGACAGATGGCGGAGCAGGTCGCGGCGGACCTTCAGGGCGCCTGACGTTCGGCCCGCTGCCGAAGGAGCCGGCGGTACGTCCGCAGCCTGCCTGCGTCGGGTTCGTACCGGAGCGCGTCGACCAGCTCCCGGAGGTGGGAAGGGCTGTCCGTACCGACGGCGATCCTTCCCACCTTTGGGAGCAAGAAGGCCGTGCGGAACGCGGCCTGAAGGCCGGAGGGGGCGTCATCCGCGTCTTCGATGAAGATGCGAGGGTCGAGACGTCCCCACACGGGATCGGCCGGATTGCCTCCGAATGGGCTCATTCCCCAGACCTCGTCCGGGGTGAGGCCCCACCGCGTTGCGAGTGCTTCGGACGCTTCAAGGACGTCGACTCCGGCGAGGAGACCCGCGCGGACCATGAGTACGGCGGGCCTGGGCAGACTGGCGTCGACCAGGCCAGACAGGGGCCGGGGGTCCCAGGATGAGATGCCCCAGGCCCCGCACAGCCCCGCTTCCACGGCTGCTGTCAGGGCGGCGCATGCTCGGCCGAGGGTGTTCCTTGCCTCGGCCGCGGGGGAGGTGAGGGAGCGTTCCGGGTTGTGCAGGAACACCAGGTCCGGCATACGACGCAGGTCCTGGTAGGTCTGTTCGAGGGCTGCCCGGAGGCGGGTCGGGTCGAGGGAGTGCTCGGCCTGGCTGCCGGCGGGGAAGAAGCCGACCTTCGTGGAGAGCGTGAAATGGGGCAGGAGATCACCTGTGACGTCCGCGAGGGTGGTGTGGGCGGTGAACCCTCGGTAGTTGAAGCTGGTGTCGACCGCGGTGATGCCTAGGTCCAGCGCGCTGGTCAGAGTCCGGCGTTCGTAACGAGACCGGTGTAGCCCGAGGACAATTCGGGGGTCAGGCTCGCGCACAGTTCCTCCTCCACCAGGATCTTCGCCAGTGCCTTCACCTCGGCGCCCACCTCGCGGGTGGCCTCGTCCAGCTGTACGGGGCGTCCGCTCAGCAGCATGCGGAGGCCGGGAAGTGCCTTGGCCGCGAAGGTGAGCTTCTTGCCCGCCGCCTCCACGACGACCGTCTCCCCGTCCTCCGTGATCGCCGGCGGGAAGTCGGTGACGCACACCGCGGCCTCCAGGGGGCCGAAGATGTCCAGGAAGGGGACGTGGCGGCCGGGAGGGGCTTCCTGCTCGCGGCGCCGGAGGAACTCCGCAGGGTCGCGGGCGTCGATGAGGCGGGAGGCTGCGGTGGCCAGCTGGCGCTGCTGGTCCTGCTGCTGGTCGGGGCTGGCCCAGCGGTTGAGGTCGTGGCGGAAGATCTCCTCCTGGCGGGACCAGTCGGCCAGCCAGGTCAGCCAGCTCACCGCGGTGCGTTTGGCGAAGCCGAAGGTCACGTGGGTGCTGTGCCCGTCACCGTGGCCGACGCGGGTGGCCGCGTGCCAGTAGCCGCGCGGGATGTGCATGACGTCGCCGGCCTTCATGGTGCCGGTCCACACGATCTCCTGGCTGGGCGTGTTGTTCCGCTCGGCGTCGCGGTACATCGGCACGGGCCGGGAGGCGCCGCGTACCTCCCACTGCTTCTCGCCGGCGAGCTGCACGATGACGACGTCGTGGTCGTCCCAGTGCAGGTCGAAGCCGGAGGCGTCGTTGGTGGTCAGGTAGACGTTGGCCTGGACGTGCTCGCGCGACCACCACTGCAACGCCCGGCACGCCACTTCCATGGTGGCGTCGAAGACGTTCGACTGGTCGAGGACCAGCGTGGCTCCGTCCCGCAGGTGGTTGCCGACGCGGCGCATGTCCGCCATCGGTATGGCCTGCCCGCGGGGTGTGACCTGCCGGTTCAGGTAGGTGTCGGGGTGCATCTCCTCGCCGCCCTTGAAGAACCGGAACTGCGGGTTGGACACGCTCCGGCGCATGACCATGTCGAGCAGCCGCTGCGGCGTGAGGAGCCTGGTGACGACCTCCAGGTCGCTGATGCTGCCCCGGGCGAACTCCGTACCGAGCGGGGCCGGGCCATCCCACCCCAGCGCCTCTTCGATTGCGTGAACCAGACGGTGTTCCATGAACCGTTCCCTTTCCTTGCCTCGGATGGGACGTGAAAGGGGGGGGGGGGGCGCGCCCCCCCCCCGCCCCCCGCGCCCGCCCCGGCGCCCCCCCCCCCGGGGGTGGGACCACCCCGGCGGGGCGGGCGGCGGGGCCCCCCC
>NZ_JBHXTC010000014.1:25490-68564 GCF_042677605.1 Streptomyces sp. NPDC127106
GGCCCCCCAACCCCCCCCCGCCTCTTTTTGTTTGTCCCACAACGGCGGTTTCAAACCCCCCCGCCCTGTCCCGTCCCGCCGGGGGTCTCGGCCGGGGGGGGGGCCCCCCCCCCCCCCCCCCCTCCGCCATGGAGCCTGCGGCGCTTACGCCGCGTGGTTCAGCCCGTCACCGGTGGGCCAGGGGCCGTCGCCCGACGAGCCCTGTCCCGGGTCGGAGGCGTTGCTGTCGTGCCGGTCGTGGACGCTCGCGAGGGCTTCCACGGCCACCAGGAGGCCCTCCTCGACGGAGGGCTTGGTGTCCTTCACTTGGTGCTCCTTCCTCTACCGATCTCCCGCCGGGTCCGGCGGGAAGCCTTGGCGTGCGGAGGTGCTGGGTACTGCGAGGGGCCGCCCCCGCGGCCGTGGGCTTTCACCACGGGGGCGGGGCTCAGGGGCGGCGCGGGCGCTGTCCCGGCGCGCGGTGCCGTCCACTGCTGGGCTCGGAGGGCGCCTCCATGCCGGGACGTGGATCGGGCTGCGCCGGGCGGCTCGGCTCGTCGCCCAGGAGGATCGCCTGCCAGACCCGCTCCTGGAGCTCCTGGATGCAGGGTCCACAGGCATACATGGGGGCCTGGGCGCCGGCGACGCTGACCGGGCCGATCCACAGGACGCGGGTCCACTGCTGGCCGCAGTAGAGCCAGCAGCGGCCGTCCACCCACAGGTTGCCGTCGTCTGTCGCTGCCGCAGCGGGCAGCCCACCGCGCGCGAAGTCGGCGATGCCGGGGATCACTCGGGGTGGCATGCCCAGTTCCAGAAGCACTGCGCGGCCTTCACAGTTCAGTCGGCCTGAACGGCCACGGGGGTGGGGTCGCCCTTCTCGGCGTCCGAGAAGAGGAGCGTGGGCTCGGCGAGGATGTCGCGGCCCGCCTCGCTCTTGTAGATCTCGTCCACGCTGCCGAACCGAGCCTCGGAGTAGTCGAGTTCGAGTAGCGCGGCGGCCTGGCGGACGGACGCCTCGTCGGGGCCCTCGATCTCGAGGAAGGTGGGGAGGTCGGGCCAGGTGTCGAAGTCGAAGGCGACTTCTCCCAGGCGCCACTCCTCGCGGTAGTTCTCCTGGTACCGGACCTCGCTCAGGCCGAGCCTGCGGAGGATGTCGGCCATGGCGTGCAGGTCGGCGATCTCCGTCTCGATCTCGGTGGTGCCGTCGATCGTGGTGGAGTCGGTGACCTGCTTGAGCGTGAGCGTGGACCGGGTGCCTTCGTCCCGCAGGCGGAGCCAGGCGCCGCCGTCCAGGTTGTCGTTCTCGAAGATCTTGCGGGTGAGAAGCGTCCGGGGGAAAGCCTGGACGGCACCCAGCCTGGTCAGCCTGTCCTGGAGGTCGGCGACATCGACGGCCAGGAACTTCGCCTCGTACTCGTGCTTCATCAGTCCTTCTTCCCGTAGCGGTACATGGTGGGCGTGCGGGCTGCCAGGAGCAGGCCCATGCGGTGGGTGTGGTCCTGGAGCTGCCCGACGTGGGCCCGCTCGGTGAATTCGGTGGTCCGCAGTGTGAGCAGGATGTCCCAGTCGCCGATGAAGTTCCGGCGGAGCTTCTCGGGGGACGTGTAGTGCTCGACCAGGAAGTGGCGCTGCTCGACGGGCATCATGAACTCCGCGCCGAACAGGCCCCCGGGCCGCACGAGGCGCTGCATGCGGTCGACGAACTCGGCCAGCGGGCGGTGGTGGTTGGCACTGTAGTGCCACGAGCAGCTCGTCCAGACGGCGTCGCAGGGCGAGTCCAGCGGGTCGCCGGTGAGGAAGTCCTCCTCCACCACCTGCACGCGGTCGTACAGCTCCTCCAGCTTGAGCCGGTCGATCAGCCCCAGCGCGTGGGTGCGCTCGTCACCCGGAAGGTGGACCTCGCCACCGTGCAGGGCGAGCGGGTCACGCTCTATGGCGACGACGCGGTAGCCGGCGGCGGCCAGCGGCAGGATGAACTTGCCGTCACTGGCTCCGACGACGGCGACCGTGGCGTCAGGAGCGGTGTGCTCCCTCAGCGCGGCGAGGAACTGGGGGAAGAAGGTGAGGGTGTGCTCCCACAGGCTCTGCGTCTGCACGGGCGTGCGCTCCTTGGGTGTCGGTGGCGAGGATCGCCTGGATGACCTCGTCGGGGCCGCGGCCTGTGGTGTCCACGCGGTGCATCCGGAACGGGAGGTAGGCGTCAGTGACGCGGTCCGAGGCGCTCTCGACCAGGGCGTCCCAGCGGGAGTCCGGCTTGTCCCGGCCGGCGAGCCGGGCCTGGCGCTCGCCCTCCGCGCACACCAGGTAGTACGTGACCGGCTGTGGCAGATCGGGCGGCAGCGTGATGCCAAGCCGGGCGCCGAGCGCCCGGTGGTTGGCCAGGCAGCGGGCGAAGTAGCTCTCCACGACGACCGGGGTGCCCGCGGACAGGTACCGCCGGATGTCGTCGGCCGCGGTGAGCAGGGCGGAGAGGTAGAAGCACATCCGGGCCTCCACGTTCTCCCGTCTGTCCACCTCCCTCCGCAGCGGCTGGTAGAAGGTCGGCACGGTCGGGACCAGTACGGCTTCCCGGGCTGCGGCCAGCATGGGGGCGATGGTCGACTTGCCGGTGCCGCGCAGCCCTTCGATGCTCTCGAACCGCGGGTGGTCAGACACGGGAGTACACCACGTCGGGCACCGCGAGGGTGAGTTCGTCGGTGGCGGTGGGGCGGTGGACGATGTGATCGGCGAGCTTGTCGTACCAGAAGGCGTGGGAGTCCTTGCCGACGGCCTTGCAGGACATGGTCAGTGCGCCGCGCGGATCAGCTTCGATCCGTTCGATCTCCACCGGCCCGCCGACGGGGGCACAGATCTCGGGGGCGCCGTCTTCGGACAGGTCCTCGTCGACGATCACCTCGATGTCCAGCCGGGTCTCCTGGAGCTGCTCGCGCAGCCGGACGTACGCGGCGGAGTCGGTGATCAGCAGTTCCGGGTGGTTGGCGGCGTGGCCGACCGGCCGCAGGCAGTGCAGCTTGAGCTGGCGCGCGCCGAGATCCTGGAGGGTGCGGGCCAGAGGCAGTACCTCGTTGATGTTGCTGGAGGTGACCGTCATGGTCGCCCCGGTGCGGACGCCGAGCTCCCGGGCGAGGTCGAGAGCGCGCAGCGCGCTCTCGTAGCTGCCGGCCTTGCGGATGTGGTCGTTGGTCGAGCCGACGCCCTCCAGCGAGATCCGCAGCAAGTCCACGTACGGGGCGATCTCGGTGAGACGGCGCTCGATCCGGTAGCCGTTCGTGCAGATCTCGACCTGCAAGCCCAGCTCCTGCTTGGCGTGCCGGACCACGCGGGCGAGCTCCTTGTAGACGAACGGCTCCCCGCCGAGCAGGGTGACGGCCTCGGTGCCGTACTCCTCGCGCATGAGGGTGAGGAGGTTCGCGGCCTGCTCGGCGGTGAAGACGTCGGCGTGCTGGAGCCGCGTGCCGTGGAAGCAGTGCAGGCACTCGAAGTTGCAGCGGTACAGCAGCTGCAGGTACAGCATCCGGATCCTGCGGATCCCGGTGACTTCCCCGATCACGTGTGGGCCCCCTTCGGCCAGTCGCCTCGTTGGAGCCCTGATCGTGGCCGAGGGGGTTGGGACCGCATCACCGCGTATACGGACGCTCCCGAGGACGTCCCGGGACGTTTTCAGCGCCCTGCCAAGCCCTCCAGGAGCGCGATGACCCGTTCCGTGTCCGACAGGTCTGGTAGCACGACGGACGCACCGGCAGCAGCCAGCTCGTCGGCACTGTGGATGCCGGAGGCGACGGCGATGATCTCCGAGCCGGTGGCGAGGGCGGCCTCGACGTCCCGGGGGGTGTCCCCGATCAGCACGACCGGGATGTCTTCACCTACGCCCCGTAGGCGCTGGGCCCGCTCCCGCGCGACCGCGACGAGGTCGGGCCGCTGCTCGGCATCGGCCCCGTACGCCCCAACAGGCAGATCCAGCAGCGGATCGAGATCGAAGGCGGACAGCTTCACGCGTGCGTTGGCCGCGATGTTCCCTGTCAGAACTGACGAGACCCAGTCGCGGCGCTCCGCCGCAGCTGTGAGGGCCTCGCGTACCCCCGGCAACGCCATGCCCCGACGGCGCAGATCCTCCTCACGCCCCGCACCAGCACCGGCGAGAGCAGCCTCGACAACGGACCACTCAGGCTCCGCCACCCCGTGATGTCGGAACATCCCGCGCATGATCAGTCGATCCGTCCTCCCCTCTGTCTGCGCCGGTTCCGTCGGCAGTCCGCCCACGAGAGACGAGAACGCGGCGGCATAGATCTCCTTGCTGACGCCGGCGTTCTCGATGAGCGTGTGGTCGATGTCCCATAGGACGATGAGCTGCATGGCGTCAGCGTAAGGACCGTCGACCTTCCCCAAGCCGCGGGAACGTCCCAAAACGTCCTTGCCCGACCACTTCCGGCTCCGATTGCATGACGGCTGTGAACGAGAGGCTGCACTCCGTACTCGCCCAGCGCGGCGTCTCCCCTGAGTCACTCGCCGAAGTCTGTGAGGTCGATCCCAAGACCGTCGGCCGCTGGCTCGGCGGACGCGTGCCGCACCCACGCCACCGGTTCCGGGTTGCCCAGCACCTGCGTGTGGAGGAGTCCTTCCTCTGGCCCGCCCCGCAGGCACGGGCAACCAAGCCCACCGCCGCGTTAGGCAGCGAGCTGATCGGCACCTACGAAAACCGGGCCAGCGTCCCGCGGGACACGTGGCTCACCCTCCTCCAGGAGGCACGGGAGCAGATCGGAGTGCTGGTCTTCTCCGGCACGTTCTTCGCCCAGTCCAACCCACAAGTCGCCCAGATGCTCGCCGAGCGGGCCGCCGATGGCGTCCGCGTACGCCTGTGCTTCGGAGATCCGGGCGGTCAGGCGGTCGCCATCCGAGGACGTGAGGAAGGCATCGGCGACACACTCGCCGCCAAGATCCGCGCCTCCCTCACCTACTACCGCCCGCTGCTCCCCGAGGCAGGCTGCGAAGTTCGGCTCCACGACACCACGCTCTACACGTCCCTGTTCCGCTACGACGACCACCTGCTGGTCAACCCGCACGTATGGGGCCGGCCGGCCAGCGCCAACCCCCTCCTGCACCTCAAGAGAGCTGACGGTGCAGGGTGGTTCGACAACTACGCTCAAAGCTTCGAAGCCGTCTGGGCCGCCGCACGGCCCTGGACACCCGACCAGGAGGGGACCGCCGCACATGGGCAGGACTGAGTACTACAACGACCCCGCCGCGCCGAAGGCGAACACCCTCATTCCCGCGAGCAACCTGCTCGTCGTCGACGACAGCGGTGCCATCCTCCTCCAGCGCCGCCGCGACACCGGCCAGTGGGCCCTGCCCGGCGGAGCCCAGGACATCGGCGAGACCGCCGCGCAGTGCGCGGTACGCGAATGCCTGGAGGAGACGGGTATCGTCGCCGAGATCACCGGCTTCCTCGGCGTCTACACGAACCCGAACCACATCGTCGCCTACACCGACGGCGAGATCCGCCAGCAGTACGAGAACACCTACATCGGCCGCCCCGTCGGCGGCGCGCCCACGATCAACGATGAGGCCGACGGGGTCCGCTTCATCCAGCCCGCGGACCTCGACCAGTACGACATCCACGTCAGCATGCGTCAGCAGATCGGCGACTACCTCGCCGGCACGTACCCCTACCTCGGCTGAGCCACGCGCGCTGCCTCCACCCGAGCGATGGCCGCGAAGATCTCCGGCGAAGCCCGACGGATGAAGCGGCCCACGAGACTGTCAGCCCCATAGCGGCCCACGATCTCCGCCACCCGCTTATCGGCGGTGGTCTGCTCACCATCGGGCGTCGTCGTCATGTCGCAGTACACGAGCGCGTCCACGACCAGAGGCTCGTCCAGCAACGGAAACTCGCTCTTCAGTACCTCCCTCAACCCACGCTCCTCGGCTTCCAGCAGCGCGAAGGAATGGTTCGCGACCAACCGCACCAGCCGCTCATCCGCACCATGCTCATCACGCAGGAACCGGGCCCCGTCGAGTGGATGGAACCCAGTGGCTGCCAATCGGGGTGCGTAGCCAACGTCATGCAGCACGGCCGCCGACGCCAGTAGATCGGCGCTCTCCCCAAGGAGCGGCCCAAGCTCAACCGCCCGAGCCGTCACCCCCTGCGAATGCGCCCAGCGCCGTGGCAGCACGCTGCTCAATTCGTCCTTCGCGACGCGTTGGGCCCACTCGGCCAGTGACTCGTCCATGGATACGTCCATGCCCAACGAGGTACCAGGCACACCCTGAGGATGCCTTCGCGGCTGAAGGCCGTGGGACACTTCACGTCCTTGCGCGTCGAAGCCGGGCGGGTGCGCGGCATGGGCCTGCACATGGAGAGGCTTCGGAGGAACTGCCGGGCGTCCCCGATCCGCAGCCAGTCCGCGAGCTGGTGTGGATGCGCGGCACCAGGGGCCGTCAGCCCATCCCGTGGCAGACTGGCCCGCACTGGGCATCGTCGCGGGGCTAGAGTCCGATTCGTGAGCGAGAACGAGCACGAAGCGAAGATGGCCCGCCCCCGTATGGCAGCCGGTGCTCTTTTCTTCGACGAAGCCGATCGAGTCCTCCTCGTCGAGCCGTCCTATAAGGACTACCGAGACATTCCAGGGGGCTACGTCGAGGAGGGGGAGTCGCCCCGACAGGCTTGTGTGCGTGAGGTTCATGAGGAACTCGGCATCGCCCCTCACATCGGCCGCCTCCTCGTCGTGGACTGGGCACCAAACCCCGGCGAGGGAGACAAGGTCCTCTACCTCTTCGACGGCGGCCGCCTAAGTGCAGATGACCGTCGACAGATTGCACTGCAAGCGGACGAGCTCCGCGGCTACGACTTCCACAACGCTGATCAGGTAGCGGATCTCACTATCCCTCGCCTGGCGCGCCGAATCGCCGCCGCCATCGAGGCACGAGCGGCTGACCTGACCGCCTATCTGGAGCATGGGGAGCCGCCGGCACCGGGGAAATCACCCATCAGCGGCCGACGCTCTGTATAGCCGATGGAAGCCCCACCATCAGTTCACGGAGGCAGCTGGCGATCGCCCACACGACGCTGGGGAGTAGCTTGCCGTCAGGCGTGGCCAGGGGGCAGACGCAGGCGCCGAGCAGCACAGCGAGGCCCGGCAACCGATACCTGTTGCCGGGCCTCCGTACATTCGTCAGTCAACGAGGTAGTGGGCTTCGATATAGGCGACGGTGGAGTCATACGGTTCCCCCACCGGCTTCAGCATGTACCGGCGGAAGACCGCGGCGGTGGCGCGGCGGGCGCCTCGGTTCCGAGCGTCGGCGTTGTCCCATGACCGGGTGAGGGTGCGGCTGACCACCTGGTCGATCTCCTCGGCCAGGTTTCTCTCCGTGACGGTGAGGCCGGCCGGTGCGTGGTCGAGGATGATCCGTGACAGGACGCCGACGTGGTCGTCGTCCAGCACGACGACGGCTTCATCGGGATGCTTCTCGGCATCCACGATGGCGCGGGCGACACGAAGGGCTTCGGCCAGGAACTCCAGGGCGTCCTGGGAGTTCTGGATGATCCGGTCCCGCAGCTGCTTGATTCGCTCAGCCAGGGCGGTGTACTTCGCGGACCCGGGTTCAACGCCTTTCTCGAGGGCGGCCTTGATGTGGTCCAAGATCTCTGCCGCAGACGGCGGTGTCTTATCCTCGCCGCCCTTGCCGGGCTTCGGGCGGACGAGAGCCAGCAGCTCCTTGAGTATGGCGATGCCCTGGGCGTCCAGGACGAGGGGTTCCTCCTGGGAGGCGACCACGGAGAAGGAGTGGACGTGGGCGTTGATGATCTCTAGGACCATTGGCCCCAGCTCGCCGAGCCGCTCCTTCCGCTCCTCGTCTGAGGACTTCTTGAACAGGGTCGTGTAAACGGATCCGAACAGCCCAAATCCGTCCCGGTATTTGGCGACCCGCTTGTCGGTGTTGATGAGCGGGTACAGGCGAGCCAGGAGTCGGTAGTCCTTGGTGAATACCACGGCGGTGCCAGGGTTGGCGTCCAGGAAGGCGTTGATGGCTCGCACGGACTCGTATCCGTGGACCGTGAGATCCAGGCCGTCCACGTCCACGAGGAGGTCTTCGATGCGGGCGAAGGTGGTGCGGAATTCGGCGACCAGCTCGGACAGGTCGGTGACGAACCCGCCGCCCTTGTCGGCCCCCGTCGAGGTGGGGTCGACGACAGCACGCTGGACCTCCTCGGCCAGGCCGATGTAGTCCACGACCACGCCGGAGGTCTTTACGAACCCGCTTGGAGACACCCAGGTGCGGTTCGGGCGGGTGATCGTCTGGAACAAGGTGTGGGCCTTCAGCGGCTTGTCCAGGTAGAGGACGCCCTCGTTGGGGGCGTCGAACCCGGTCATCAGCTTTGCGGTTACCACCAGGAAGCACAGCGGGTCGTCCGGGCTGAGGAACCGCCGCTTTTGCTCCTCCTCGTCGGCCTCCGAGAGCTGGAACGGCCGCATGGCGGGGTCTTCGTCCTTGGAGTCCGAGACGGAGATGTTCACCTCAGCCGTGATGCGGCCATGCCTCCCGACCTCGGCGAGCACCTGTGACGCCTCGAAGCCTGCGAGAAGCCCGTTGATCTTGTCCGTGTACGCCACGGCCAGTTCACGGTTGTAGGCGACGACCTGGGCCTTGAGGCCATTGCGGTAGGTGCCAGCCAGGTAGTGATCGACGATGTCCTGGCAGACCGTGTGGATGCGGTCGGGGTTGGCGAACACCGAGGTGAGGCGCCCAAACTTGCGGGACAGCGCCTCACGGTCGGGGTCGTCGAGATCGAATTCGTCGGCGAACTGGTCGAACTCGGCTTGCAAGGCCTGGTCGTCTATCTCGAAGGAGACCGGGTGCGGGTCCAGCATGACCGGGACGGTCGCCTCGTCCAACAGAGACCGGGATACCGAGTACCGGTGCAGCACTCTGTCTGGATCTGTCTCCTCGCCGAAGAGAGCAAAGGTGTCGGTGGCGAGGTTCCTGACCGGGGTGCCGGTCATGCCGAAGAACTTCGCCCGCGGCAACGCTGCGCGCATCTGCCCGGCTAGGGACTTCGACTTGGCGGACTGTGTGCGGTGCGCTTCGTCCACCAGCACGATGATGTTGTCCCGGGTCGACAGGTTCTTGCCGGCGTCGGCGAATTTGTGGACGGTCGTGGAGATGACACCGCGCACGTCATCGGCCAGTAGGGAACGCAATTCCTGGCTGGTGGCGGGTTGGTGGAAGTAGGCATCCCCCATCGCAGAAGTGAACACCCCGGAGGTCTGCCGCACGAGCTGCGTCCGGTCCGAGAGCAGGATGATCGTGGGTGACTCGGTGCGGGTGTCCGCCAGCAGCAGCGAGGCGGCGAACACCATCAGCAGTGTCTTCCCGGAGCCCTGGTGGTGCCAGATTAGGCCCTTTGACCCGCCCTCCAGGACCCGCTCGTGGATCAGGTGCGCGGCCTCCATCTGCGGGTAGCGGGGCAGGTACTTCTTGTCTGCCCCACCCCCGGAGGTGTCGAAGAGGGCGAAGTTGGCGAGGAGGTCCAGGATCGTGGCCGGGTTCATCAGCAGCTCGACGGAGCGTCGCACGTCGGCCTGCCCGGACAGGTTCTCGTCGTCGGCGGTGGACCGGAACGGCTGCCACAGGTTCGTGGGGGCGCCGACGGCACCGAACCGCAGCTTCAGCCCGTCGGAGGCGACGGCGAAGACGTTAGGGGTGAAGAACCACGGGTATTCGGTGGCATATACGCGGTTGATCTCGCGGGCGGCGTTGACCCATCCAGACTTCGCAGTAGGGGACTTCACCTCGACCACGACCAGAGGCAGACCGTTGACCCAGTACACGAGGTCGAACCGGCGGGACGTCTTGCCGGGGACGGTTATGGTCACCTCGTCCGACACGACCAGCTTGTTGGCAGTGGGGTGCGCGAAGTCGATGACCTTCAGGGCGTGCCACACGCCGTCGGCGTCCCGGAACTCCTTACGCCCACGCAGCAGGCGTAGCACCTGCTCGTTGGCGCGCACCAGCCCGCCTTCCACGGCGTTGACCGTGGCGACGATCTCGTCGACCACCGCGTCCACGTCGAACCCGTCGATCACCCCAGGGTTTAACCGGACGATGGCGTCCCTCAGTTGGCCGGCGACGACCGTCTGTGTCGTCTCACGCGGTAGCGACCTGCCCGCTGTGAAGCCCCAACCCATCGGGAGGGACCACTGAATCATCAGGTTCTGGAACTCACGCTCTCGAATGCCCTTCGCCACGGCTCAGACCTCCAACTCGGCGGACTCGATGTCGATAGTGCGATCCAGCAGCCCCGACAGCAGTCCCGCCCGAGCCTTACGGAGTCTGGTGGCCTCGGCACGGATCACAGCGACCTGTCCCTCGATCGCATCCAGGGCCTCCGCCGCCTGCTCCTGTTCGCGTCGGGACGGAACGGGAAGCGCCACCAACAGGAGCTGGTCGGGGTTGAGGCGCTTACGGCGCTGCACGGTTCCGACGACCCTGCTCTGCATCTCAGCCCACAGTCGAGGCGTCCGGCAGACATGCTTCATCCATCCAGGTGCAATGTCATCCGCAAGCGTGAAGGTCGGGAACTCGTTGCTCGCCACGAAGCCGTCGAAGCCCGCGGGAACCACTGTGATCGGCCCTTCCCAGGCAGTCAGCTTCCGCATGACCACCTGATTCTCCCGAAGGATGTTCATCGCCGCGTACTCGGTATCTGCCCCGTCGAACTCATCCTTGTCCACAAGTCCCTTGCCAGCGTTGAGTACTCCAGCAAGGCGGTAGGTCGTTCCCGCTTCCATCGGGGTCCGTACGACATCGAGATGCATGACGTTGCCAAGCAGCTGGGGCGCCGCCTCATCGCCCTCAGCGGTGCCCCAGAGCAGAGACGTCGCCGCCCGGTACACACCCTGCAGTGCGCCCACTTCCGCGTCGAGTGCCGCAATGTGGTCGTCTACCGCGCCGATGATCTCGACGATCCGCTCCTGCACCGGGGCGGGCGGGAGGACGATCGGGAAGGCCGTAATGATCTGCTTGTTGATGTTGCGCTGGGTGGCGCCTCTGGCCATCTGGTCCAGCTGTCCCTCATGAGCGTTTATCCAGAGGAACAGGTATTCCGGTGACACCTGGGTCCCGACGACCCCGCGGGCGATTGCTTGGTTCGTTGCCATCGGAGTCCGAGCGATTGCGGAACGGCCCACCGACCCGTACATCGAGACAAGCACTGCGCCTTCGGGGACGACCTTCTTCGCGCCGCCGATGGCGTCCAGCCCAGCGGGGGTGATGCACTTAGCAGTCTCACGCAGTGGGCCGTTCTGGATATCGCTGATGATCGCCCATGGGACGTCCCCGCCGTCGTAGAACGAACGGTTCGTCGCCTTCGGGGTGCCTCCAGCTGACCAGTCGGCCACTTCACCGAGTGTTGTCTCAACCCACTGCTCACTCATCAAAGCCCTCGATTCCGGCTTCGGCAAGGACTGCGAGCATGCGCTGCTCGGCCTTCTGACGCTCGGCTCGGGCGAGGTTGTACGCGTCGATCAGAGTGCCGAGGTCTTCCTGCTCGGCAGCGGCCTGCTTGATGTAACGGCCGATGTTCAAGTCGTACTCGTTCGCCACGATCTCCTTGGTGGGAACGAGTCGCGCAGCAAGTCCGCCTGCTCCGTCGGGGTCCACCGGGTTGCCGTCTGCATCGAATTTCGCGTGGTAGGTGGTCACGACGTCGGCGATGTCGGCGGCGGTCAGGATGTTGCGGTTCTTGGCCTTGGCGAACCGCTTGGAGGCGTCGATGAACAGCACGCCGTCCTGTCGCTCCGGGGCCTTGCTGCCAGGCGCACGAAACACCAGGATCGCCGTGGGGATGGTGGTGTTGTAGAAAAGGTTGGCAGGCAGTCCGATGACAGCCTCGAGCAAGTCGTCGTTTAGGAGGCGCTGGCGGATGGCTGCTTCCTGGCCGCCGCGGAAGAGGACGCCGTGCGGCAACACAACACCGGCGCGTCCCTTCTTCGGGCCCATGCTGGCGATCATGTGCTGCACAAAAGCCCAGTCCGCCGACGATTGTGGAGCGACCCCGCCGAGGGCGCGCGGGTCATTGGTCCAGGGCTTCCACTTCAGGCTGTACGGCGGGTTAGCGAGGATCACATCGAACTGCTCGACGGAGCCGTCCGGCTTCTTGAAGCGCGGGTCCTTTAGTGTGTCCCCAACCTCGACTTGGAATTCGGTGAGGTTGTGCATGAAAAGATTCATGCGTGCCACACCCGCCGTATCCGGCACGGCCTCCTGCCCGTGCAGCCTGAGCGTGTAGCCGCGCCCGCCGTGGGCCTTCAGGAGATTCGCGGAGGCGATGAGCATGCCGCCGGATCCACAAGTCGGGTCGTATACCGACTCGTGCCCCTTGGGCTCCAGGATCTCGACGAGCAGCTCGACGACCTCGCGCGGGGTGAAGAATTGGCCGGCACGGGTACCGGATCCGTCGGAGAACCGCTTCAGCAGGTACTCATACGCCCCACCGAGTACATCGTGGGACATGTTGCCCTCATGCATCTTCGGGGCGCGGTCCATCGCCTGCATGACCGCCGCCAACACTTCCCCCGACAGCACCTCTTCGGAGGTCCATGTCATGGACCCGAACAGACGGGAGAACTTGGCAGGGTTAGCCGTCTCGATGGCTTGCAGGGAGGCGCGGACCCGCTGGCCGAGGCCGGGCTGGGTGATGGTGGCGAGGATGGATGTCCAGGAGGCGCGACGCTTCTGGACTGTGCCGGTGTGGATGAACGGGATCTCGAACGACTGATAGTCGCGGTACTCGATCTCGTGGGCTTCCTCAGCGGAGAGGCCGTCCAGGCCCTCGTTGTCGGCCAGAAACTCCTGGTGGTTGTGCTCCCAGGTGTCCGACAGGTACTTCCAGAACATCAGCGGGAAGACGACCGAGGAGTATTGCGCTTCGGGCATCGCCACGCGCAGCTCGTCGGCGGCGTCCCACAGTCGGCTCTCGATCTCCTGCTGGGTCACTGCCATCAGTCGGGGTTGTCCTTGCTCGTCAAAGGGCGGCGACCCGAAGGCCGTGGTGTTCCTACTGGTCACCCTATTTCGGGTGTGCCCGGCATGTACACGCCTGCGAGACGCTGCGGTGTGAACACGCGCGGGCCGGCGCTGGTCTGGGCGGGCGACTCGGCAACGATATCTCTCCCCAGAGCCGCGAAGTATGGCAAACGACTCATCTGAGCCACGCGGTCAGTAGTGGCTAGATTCCCCGGCTCGTTGATCTTCATTCTTCGCGATCGCGGTGCGCCCGGTGTCGCCTGCGTGCAGTTGGCGCGCCCCCGAAGGCTGACCCCGCGCAGCCACCAGGAGGACGGGGAAGATGCAGGTCGAGACGGCCCTGCCCGTGGCCCTCAGCGCCACGAATGCGGTGAGGGCCACGGCATAGACGTGCCTGCTCAGGGTGTGAGTCGGTTCGGTCCGCGGAAGAGGAAGGCCGCCTCGCGGATGGAGTCCAGGCCGAGCATGACCATCAGGATCCGCCCGAGGCCAGCGCCGAGGCCGCCGTGCGGCGGGCAGCCGAAGCGGAAGATGTTCAGGTAGTCCTGCATCGGCTCCGTGCTCATGCCCTTCTCCTCCGCCTGCTTCAGCAGGACGTCGGAGCGGTGCTCGCGCTGGGCGCCGGTGGTGATCTCCAGGCCCTTCCACAGCAGGTCGAAGCTGAGCGTCAGGTCCGGCCGGTCCGCCGAACGCATGTGGTAGAAGGGCCGGATGCTCGCCGGGTAGTGCGTGATGAACGAGAACTCGTGCCCTGTCTGCTCCTTCATGTGGGCGGCGATCCGACGCTCACCGTCCGGGTCCAGGTCCTCCTTCACCCCCTCGGGGTCCCACCCGCCGGCCCGCAGGACCTCCTGCGCCTCGGCCATCGTGATCCGTGGGAACGGCGTCTCGGGCACGGCCACCTCGACCCCGAAGACCTCCCGGATCCGCTCGCCGTGTACGTCGGCGACCTTGGCGATGGCGTAGGCGAGCATCTGCTCCTCGAAGGCCATCACGTCCTCGACGTCGTCGATCCACGATAGCTCGACGTCCACACCGGTGAACTCGGTCGCGTGCCGGGAAGTGAATGACGGCTCCGCCCGGAAGACTGGTCCGATCTCGAAGACGCGGTCGATGCCGGCGGCCACCGCCATCTGCTTGTAGAACTGCGGCGACTGCGCCAGGTACGCCGAGCGGTCGAAGTACCCGAGCTTGAACACCTCCGCCCCGGACTCCGAGGCGGTCCCCATCAGCTTCGGGGTGTGCATCTCGGTGCAGCCGTGCTCCATGGCGTACTCGCGCAGCCCCTGCTCGAGGGTCGTCTGCACGGCGAACACCAGCTGCGCGGTCTCCCGCTTGCGAACATCGAGGAACCGCCAGTCGAGCCGGTGCTCGGGCCCGGTGTGCTCGTCGATCGGCAGCGGCGTCTCGGCCAGGTTCAGCACCTCGACGGTCTCGGGGACGAGCTCCAGGCCGCCGAGCTTGACCTGGGCCGCGTCCACGACGCGTCCGGTGATTCGCACGGCGGACTCCGGGATGAGGGACTCGAGCACGGCCTCCAGCGGGCCGCCGTCGCGCTTGTGGGTCACCTGGACCATGCCGGAGTGGTCGCGCAGGATCACGAACTGCATCTTGCGCTGCAGCCGGAGTGCGTTCACCCAGCCGGAGACAGAGACCGTCTGGTCGATGTGGCCGCGTAGGTCAGAGGTCAGAACGCGGCTCGTAGCGTGGATCATCGCAGCCCTCCAGGGGCGTCGTCATGATCCCTTGGGAGTGCGGGCGAGAAGGGAACTCGCGGTACCACCGCACTTTCGCCGCCACCCGAGGGCAGCGGCCTCATTCAGCCCTGTGACGGGGGCGAACCGGCGGGGCATTGGGCCAAGCGGCCGTTCCTCCCCGCGCTCAGGAGGGTCTTCACCTCGGGCGCGAGTCCGCCTTCCCAGCTACCGGCGGCTCTCTCTGCTCGCGTGATCCTTGGCTACTCGTCTCCATCAACGCGTTGCCGAGAGGGTAGGCGCCGTGCTGCGCCGCTGCAACGCGATTTCGGCCATGGCGGAACGCACCGCATTTGGCGGAGGCCGAGCAGGGCGGTGCCGAGACCTATGTTCGACTAGATGCCTTCAGGGGTGCTTGATCATGGCTCGAATCGATTGCGTGGATGCGATTTCCCTGGTCAGTTGGTCGCGTTTCAGTCAATCGGATCTTGGCGTAAACCTTCGCAGCTTTTTGGCTGAGCGGGGGGCCTTGTTCAGCCCTCTGGACGTTCCCTATTCTCGCCAGCTTGTGTCGCTGAGATCTTGGGGGAGCGGTGACAGCTGGGGTTGAGGGGTCGCGTTCATTCTTGTCGGAAGATGAAGAGCGCGGCTTGCAGGAGGATTACCGGGCGCGAGTAAAGGCATTCGATGAGATCGAAGCTGAGCTCAAGGCGTCTCGCGCCTTCCAGCGCGTCTACTGGCTCTGCTTGGCCGGCGCGATCACGCTCGCGGCGCTTCTGGGCTATACGGTCATCGTTGGCCTCTGGCAGACCAAGCCGGTCTTCGCTCGCTATGCGGGCCTGGTCGCTGTCACTTGCCTCTGGGTGGCAATGGGCTGGCTGCTCCTAAAGAACCGCAGGAAGATCGTTGACCGCACGGGTGAGCTGCGTAACGCCCTGCAGGACCGGCAGACGGCAGCAGCCAGCCTGCCTCTCGACTCGCCATCCGGTCTTCGGATCTACCGGGAGGCTTCACTCGACCTCATCGCCCAGTACCGGAAGTCTGCCAACACCAACCGACGTATCCACAACTTCTTCCAGCTGATCATCATTACGGGGTCGATCATCACCTCGACGCTGACGGCGATGAACGAGGGGAGCAGTCTGGTTCTCCGGATCATTACGTCCGCCCTCAGTGCGCTGGTCGGTATCTCCGCGGGCGTAACGGGGTACTTCAAGTTCCGCGAGCGTGGATACAACCTTCAGTCGACGGCGGACGAGATCGAGAAGCATTACAACGCGTCTCAGTTCATGCTCGACGAATACGCAGGCCAGGGGGATGTCCCCCTACCTGAAGGTGAGCGTCTGCGGAAGTACGCCGGATTCGTCGAACGACTGAAGGAAGAGCAGAGGAAGCGCGAACTTCAGCTTGAGCAGTCCAGCTCATCGAGCGAGGAGCGCGCGGGGTGATCGCGACGGCTTCCGGTGGGCGTGCAGCGCGTCGCGGGCGCATAGGCAGACGGCATTCCCGTGCAGGGGTCACGTCCGGACGAAGAGAATGAAGCCGCAAGTGAGCCGCTGGCTGCTGGCGCCGCGTTGGCAGTGGAAGGCTTGGCGTCTGAGAGGTTCTCACGGGTTGTCCATGGCCCCCATGACGGCATGGTGCCTGGTTGCCCTAGCTCAGGACCCCGGAAACATCCATTTCGTCCGACACGTGGCAGCCCAGCACTTGACAGAGATCAGAGGTATGCCTGGGGTCACCCTCGACTGCTGGACGGCGTTGAATCCCGACGAGCAGGCCCGGCGCCGCGCCTGGCTCGACAAGTACGGAGCTACGCCACTCCATCGCTTGGGGGTCCCCGAAGAGGTCATCGAGTTAGCAGGCCTCCACGTCGTTGAATGGAAGCTCCCTCCTGGGCGAGACGCAGCCTCGATCATCGCTCAGAGCCGCCCGAACTCTGCGGGGGGTTCGGAGGGGCGTGACCTGCACGACGGATGAGTCCAGACAGGTCTCGTCTCTCAGACGCAGCTCAAGCCGGGCGCGCTGAGTGGGAACGGCTGCCCCTGCTGATGACGTGCTGACTCGGCTCCTCCCAGCGCCGTGCTCGCGCTCAGTGCTCGTGGCCTGGCGAGATGCGCAGGTCAGCGAGCATGGACGATCGGGTACATGCGTGAGCGATGCGTGAGCAGACGGGCTCGGACGGATGGGGTCCGAGCCCGTCGGGGCTCACTCAGCTGGACGGCGGAACCCCGCTGACCAGGCGAGTAAGGACGGATAGAGGTCAGACTTGATTGTCCTGGACTGACTCCTCGGGACTCATAATCCGTCGGCCGTGGGTTCGAGTCCCACCCGCCCCACCGCACACCAGGTGTGCAGAAACGTTCTGACCGGCAACTTTGCTGGCGGCGCGAGTCACTACGGTGATCCTGGCGGCCCTCCGGGGCCGCCTTTCGCGTTCCACGGGCGCTGCGGGGACACAGCGGGGCCAGGCGCGTGTCTGTTTCGTCGCATGTTGTGTAAGTGCCGTCTTGGCGTGTGCCGGGTGTGTGGGCGATCACGTCTGGAGTTCGCTGCATGCTTCTGGCGTACGCGCAGCCGGCACGGGAACGGCCCCGGCACGGCCGCCGGCAACGACGGAGGGCCGCTCGTGGGCCCGGCGTGGGGCTGGAGCTGCGCGAACGGGCAGCTTCGCGCCGTGAACCGCTACTACGAGCAGCAAGGGGGTGACCGCACCGCGCAGTGCCGATCCGTGGAACCGACCGACCCTCGCCTACTTGGCTGAGCTTCGGGCCATCCGTCAGGCTGTTGCTGCCGGCCTCACCCCGCCGGTCGAGCCGCGCCAGCTGCCCAGCCGGCAACCGACCGCGGAAGTCGCGGCACGAGTGGCGGCAACGGATAGCCCGATCCCTGCCGAAGCCTGCTGCGCCCTCGGCCCTTATCGGGTGCTCCACACACGCCACGAAGCCTTCGCCGCAGAGCTCACCACGAGCATGGAAGAGGGCCGGTTGGAAACGCGAGGTAACGGCCCTGCTGCCTCGGGACTTCACCTTCGCGTCCACGAGGCCGACGCTCCGCGTGCAGCGCGGGTGGAAGCGGCGAGGTGAGGGCGGGATATCCCTCGACCTCCTGGCCACCCGAATCACCGACGGGCTGACCCATGCCGCTCGCTCTGAAAGCAAGGAAATGAGAACAGCCACCTGGCCCGGTAGAGTCCCAGCTCAGGAAGTGTGGACCCCGCACCCGCGGGGATGGTCCCCGGTGGGCGTACCAGGCCCATCACCTCTTCCTGTGGACCCCGCACCCGCGGGGATGGTCCGGCCCTGCGGGACATCGGGATCACCCCGCCGGGGTGGACCCCGCACCCGCGGGGATGGTCCGACACCGAAGGGGTGCGCGGACTCGACGTCGAGGTGGACCCCGCACCCGCGGGGATGGTCCGACGACTCGAGGGAAGACCAAGACGACGCCGGAGTGGACCCCGCACCCGCGGGGATGGTCCGATCGGGCAGGACCACCCAGCCTCCAGCGCGGGGTGGACCCCGCACCCGCGGGGATGGTCCGGAAATCTGCCGCGGCTTCCCCACCCTTCCACCGTGGACCCCGCACCCGCGGGCATGGTCCGATCGACGCCCGGGCGGCGGAGCTGCGCGAGCAGTGGACCCCGCACCCGCGGGGATGGTCCGGCGATGATGGAGCGACGCGGCTACACGGAGTGTGGACCCCGCACCCGCGGGGATGGTCCGCGCAGGCCGGTGAAGGCCGTTGTGAGCACGAAGTGGACCCCGCACCCGCGGGGATGGTCCGATTCCGCACGACGACATGTCTCCGGCCGCCGCGTGGACCCCGCACCCGCGGGGATGGTCCTTCGGGTAGGGAAGCGCAGGTGGCCGTTGGTGCGCCTGTGCAATGGGGGCCGTGGTTGAGGATGACTGGCTGCTGTCCGTCGGTGTTGGTGTTGGTCTCCTCGGGGCTCAAGGTGTCAGGGGTGGGGTTCGGTTTTCGTAGTTCAGGTCGTGTTGTCAGTGGCGGTCTCTACTCTCTGGTGCTTTGCGGACGAGTGCGTGGAGGTCCAGTGGACGTACAGCAGCTGCGTGAACGGTATGAGCCCTCCGTTGTGACGGCCCTGGAGGTGTTGTGGGGGAAGTCGCGGGAGCGGGCCGCGGGCACCACGAGTCTTCTGATGGCGCACCTCCTGGACACTGCTGCGGTTGCCGAGTTGTTATGGGCAGACTTCCTGGCTGGTTCTACGCGTTCGGCTCTGGATGAGATCGCCGGTGGGCCTGGGCGCGGGCGACGGTTATTCACCTGGTTGTGCGGGGTCCACGACTGTGGGAAGGCGACGCCGGCACATCAGCGTCTGTGGTCCGAAGGCGCGGAGGCGGTGCGACGGTCGGGGCTGACTTGGGTCGAGTCGGCTTCTGTGGCGGGGGTGAAGAGCCAGAAGCGCTGGCGTCACGACTGGGCCGGGGGGTTGATGGTGCGTGAGCTGTTGACCTCGGCTGGCTGGGCCCCGGAGCAGGTGGACTGGGTGTGGCCTTTGGTGGCGGGGCATCATGGTGCGTTTCCGTCGCTGCGGGACGTGCAGGAGCCCAGGACGGCCAAGGGGCAGTTGAGGGGGAGGGGACTCTGGCGCCAGGTTCAGCAAGCGGTGCTGGATGTGTTCACCCGGGAGCTGGGGTTCGGGGACCTCGGCGAGCCGCAGCCTGTGGTGGTCCCGTCGAGGGCACTGCAGTTGCAGCTCAGCGGTCTGGTGGTCATGGCCGACTGGATCGCGAGCGACGAGCGCTTCTTCCAAGGCATGGATGACCTGGAGCAGGTGGGTCTGGATGCTTCCCGTGAACGGGCGGCGTCGGCGTGGACGGCACTGGGACTCCAGCGGGGCTGGGGGGCCCTGCCCGTTCCGATGCCCGAAGCGCTTCGTGACCGGTTCGGATACGCGCCGCGGCCGTCGCAGGCCATGGTTGTCGATGCTGCGCGCAGCATGGGCGGTCCGGGACTGATGGTGATCGAGGCTCCCATGGGGGAAGGCAAGACGGAGGCTGCTCAGGCGGCGGCGGAAGTCCTGGCGGCCAGGTTCGGGGCGGACGGTGTCTTCGTGGGGATGCCGACCCAGGCGACCAGCGACCCCATGTTCACTCGCACCCGGCGGTGGCTGGAGGCCATCGACCCGGACCTCGCGTCCCGGGTGGTACTGCTGCACGGCAAGAGGGCCTTCAACCGCGAGTGGAAAGCTCTGCTGGAGAACGCGGGAGCGTCCGTGGGCGAGGCGTTTCGCGGAGTCGACGAGTTCGGGATGGACGACGACCCCTACGGTGTCGAGCCCGAAGTGTGCGGCGAGCAGGAGCGGACCGCCCCCGCAGAGTGGTTCCTCGGGCCGAAGCGCGGATTGCTGGCCCCGTTCGTCGTGGGCACCGTCGATCAGCTCCTGTACGCGGCCACCCGTACGCGACATGTGATGCTGCGGATGGCCGGACTTGCCGGCAAGGTCGTGGTATTGGACGAAGTCCACGCGTGCGACGTGTACATGAGTCAGTTCCTGACGGAAGCGCTGCGTTGGCTGGGCCAGTCGGGGGTGCCCGTGATCGTTCTCTCCGCGACTCTTGCCCCCGCTCAGCGGCAAGCACTGTTCGAGGCGTACCTCGCCGGTGCGGCGTCACGGGAGGAGTTCCAGGCGGACGTTCCGGCGCCGAAAGGCTATCCGAGTGTCACGACCGCGTGGCTGCCCGTCTCTGGGGAGGCGCAGTTCCATGTGGACGCGACGGAGAGCTGGCGCGAGGACCTCCCCGTAGCGGTGCACGTGATGCCGGAGGCGATGCCCGGTGCACGATCCACGCGTGCAGAACGGGAGCGGCTGCAGATCGAGGCGGATGCCGGAGTAGGTGATCTGCTGGCGGACGAACTCGCTGGCGGAGGGACCGCGCTTGTCATCCGCAACTCCGTTGCGCGGGCGCAGAGTGTCTACGAGGAACTGTGCGGGCGGTTCGGTGACGCCGAAGTACGCCTCCTGCACGCCCGCTTCACGGTTGCCCGGCGTGCCGATCTGACGGAGGAGAGCCTGCGTCTGTTGGGCCCACGGACGCCGCGGCCCCGCGGCGGACGTTTGATCCTGGTGGCGACTCAGCTCGCCGAGCAGTCCTTTGACATCGACGCCGACCTGCTGGTCACGGATCTGGCCCCCGTCGACCTCCTCCTGCAACGCATCGGACGGCTGCACCGGCACGAAGGCACGTGGCGCCCGGGACGGCTGCGCACGCCGAAGGCGTTCGTTACCGGTTTCCAGCCGTGCGCGGGCCGTGAGCCGGCCTTCGTGTTCGCCAGCGAGATGATCTACGGGCGCCACCTGCTACTGCGGACCGCTGCCGTACTGCCCGGTGCGGGCAAGGAGTGGTCGGTTCCGGGAGACGTACCCGGGCTGGTGGAGAGCGTGTACGGGACGGATGCGTCGCTGCTGCCCGCAGCGTGGCAGGAAGCCGGTGAGGCTGCCGGGAGGGAGCACAACGACCGGGATCGTGCCCGCGCCGAAGTGGCACGACAGTTCCTACTGACTCCGCACGGTGAGCACGAGCGCCGGACACTGGCGGGTCTGCACTACGGCGGATCCACTGCGGGCGGCGATGAGGATTCGCTGCGAGCGGCCGTGCGTGATGGTGACGAATCCGTCGAGGTCGTTCTCGTGGTCCGAGATGAGGGTGACGCAGTCTTCCGGACCTTGACGGGGCGAGCCCTGAGCGTCAACGGAGATGTGGCACCGGACGTGCTGGACGAGGTGCTGGGCTCGATGGTGCGGCTGCCCTCCAAGCTCACACGACCGGCTCTGGAACTGCGACCTTTGCCCGGCTGGCACGGGCACCCGTGGTTGCGACGGAGCCGTGCTCTGGTGCTGGACGCCTCAGGCAGAGCCCGCGTGGGCGACTTCACCGTGTCGTACGACGAAGAGTTCGGGCTCCGGCAGGTGTAGGGGCTCGTGGCCGATCGCGTCGGCAGTTGCCTCACGGGCGTAGTGAGCCGCCGGGCCGGAGCCCGGCGGCTCGGTACCCCGCCCGGTGCGGGGACGACGTGAACCCCGATCCGTGATGCAAACAGAAGAGGGGACCATCCCCGCAGCGCGGACCTGGCTGTGCGCAGGCGGGGTCAACTACCGGATTGTCGCAGCTGGTTGTGGAGAAAGCGCGCGCGCGTCCCAACGCCACTGCTAGCTTCAAACAGAAGAGATTCCATCAAGGGGTACTGATGACTCATGGCTTTTCCTTGACGGACGATCCCTGGCTGCTCTTACCGTCGGCCACGGGAGAACCGGCACAGGAACGCTCCTTGCGTACGGCGCTCCTGGAGGCGCACGAGTTCGGCGACCTAGTGGTGGAGATCCCCACGCAGAAGCCGGCCGTGTTCCGGCAGGTCCTGCTCCCCGTGGTCCTCGCTGCCTTGGGCCGCCCGGCCGATGAGCGCCAGTGGATGAACTGGTACTCCACAGGGCAGTGGTCGCAGGAGCAGCGTCGCAAGCTCCAGGAATATTTGGACGCGCACCGAGGACTGTTCGACCTGTTCGATCCGGTGCAGCCCTTCGGTCAGGTCGCCGGGCTGTCCACCGCGAAGGGCGAGACGAAGAATGCCGGCCTGATCGTCGCGACGGCGGCTACCGGCAACAACGTACCCCTGTTCGCTTCGCGTACGGAGGGCGACGCCTTCTCGCTGACTCCGGCGCAGGCGGCGCACTGGCTGCTGCACACGCAGTGCTGGGACACCGCAGCGATCAAAACGGGTGCCGTGGGCGACCCGCAGGCGAAGGCAGGAAAGACCACGGGAAACCCGACCGGGCCCCTCGGGCAGATGGGTGTCACCCTACTGGCCGGCAGAACTCTGTTCGAGACGCTGCTACTGAACATCCCGGTCGGAGCACCACCGGCGTCGACCGACCTGCCGCAGTGGAAGAGACGAGATCCCGCTGAGCCGCGTCCGGCCAGCACCCCCCAGTGGCAGACGCGAGCCCCCGAGGGGCTCCTGGACCTGTGGACCTGGCAGTCCCGCCGGATCAGGCTCTTTCCGGAAGCGACCGATGAAGGCCTGCGGGTGACCCGGGTCCTGGTCGCCGCGGGGGACCGGATGCCGCACACGCCCGAGACCGAGCCACACACCATGTGGCGCGTGGAACCGACCGGCGGCAGGAACCCGGCACAGGACAGAGGCCGCACCACGTCGTCGCGCCGTCCGTTGCGCCTGCAGCCGGGGAAGGCCGCATGGCGTGGGCTCGATGCGCTCCTGGCGCCCGAGCGGCAGTCTCGCGAGGCCGGGGAGAAGACGAGCGGGTTCGCCACGAGCAAGGTCCTGGACCAGGCCGGCGGTCTCGTGCCTGAGCTGGGCGGGGCCTATCCGCTGCGTGTGGAACTCTTCGGTGTCGCGTACGGCAACCAGTCGGCCGTCATCGACGACGTGATGTTCGACGCGCTGCCTCTGCCGCTGGCCGCCCTCGACGCCGACAGTGACGTCCGCTCCGCCCTCCTCGAAGTAGCCGAACAAGCAGAACAGCTGGCCGCAGCGGTCAATCATCTCTCAGCCGATCTGCGGCGCGCGCTGGGCACCGAACCGATCCCCTGGGACAAGGGGCAGCGCCCCGGCGAACTCGTCCTGCACGCCCTGGACCCCCTGGTGCGACGGTTGTTGACGGGGATGAGGGGAGTGGAGGACCTGGAGCGCATCGAAGCCGGCCAGCTCGCATGGGAACAACTCGCCTGGCGCCGGAGCTGGGAGATCGCTGACCGTCTCCTGCTGGCAGTGCCCGTCGGAGCGTTCGCCGGGCGAAGCACCTCCCAGGGAGAAGGGAAGCCGGAGCGTACGCATCGCGTCCCGCTGGCCGAGGCCTCTTTCCTCCGGCGCCGTGCGGAAATCCTCCACCGGGCCGACGCCCTTCAGCGCAACGGCGCCCATCCCGACAACGAGTAGGCGCCACACGCCACGGGCCCTTTCGAGGCGTCGTAAGCCCTTAGTGCTCGGCCGGCCGGAGCGAGCGATTGGGCCATGCCCTCCAGGGCGTCCCCGCATGCCCTTTGTGACACAGAATCCCTCATCACGTCTGGACACGGTCATGACCGACGAAGACCACACGAAGCAGAGAATCTGGCACCGCTACATCGCCGCGGACGGCACCTGGCGCCGCAAGACCGGCAATGCGGCGGAGAAACGCCCGCCCGGGGAGGACCTCGCAGTGCTGCGCAGGGGGCTGGGCCGCCCCGCCGGAACCGTGCTGGAGATGTTCCCGTTCTACACCTGTCCGGTCGACGACTTCGCTGCGCGCCGCGGGGAGGTCTCCGCCGCACAGGAAGCCGAGCACACGGCGCTCGCTCTCTACGGACTGCACCAGCAGAGCCAGGACCGGCCGATGCACCGTGATGGGGTTGGCCTCGGTCGGGCCGTGCTCGAGCTCCGGCGCCACGACCGCACCAGCGAGGCGGCAGTCGACGCCCGTTTCCAACAGACGTTCTCCGCGACGTCGGCGCCAGCGCTCCAGCTTCGGCTGCGCGGTCTGGTCACCCAGCTCCGGGACATCAAGCAGCCCCTCGACTACAACCGACTGGCCTCCGACATCCTCCACTGGAACCGGCCCGAGTCCCGCTCCCGCGTACGCCGCCGTTGGGGCCTGGACTACTACGCCTGGACCCAGAAGACGGCATCTCCGCAGTCCAGCCGCTGACAGACAGCAAGTCCGGTGTCCGCCTGACGCAGACGCCCTCCCGCCGTCCCTCCCTCCGTTCGCGCGCGTGGCGGCCGCAGGCCGCCGTGCACTGCTCACTCATCCGACCTGGAGCCATCCGATGACCCAGCGCCTCTACATCGACGTGCACGTCGTCCAGACCGTCCCGCCCGCCAACCTCAATCGGGACGACCAGGGGAACCCCAAGGAAGCCGTCTACGGTGGAGTCCGCCGCTCCCGCGTTTCCTCCCAGGCGTGGAAGCGGGCGTCCCGCCGGCATTTCGACGCCCAGGCCCCTGAGCCCGAGCGTGCCACCCGGACCAAGCGCATCACCAACGAACTCGTCACCCGGATCTCGGGCAACACCGGCCTGGATCGTGACGACGCCGGACGGATCGCCGCTGCTCTGCTCGCCCAGCTCGGTCTGAGTCAGGGCAAGAAGGCCGGGGACACCGCGTACCTCCTCTTCTACGGCAACGCCCAGCTCGATGCGGTCGCCGCTCTGGTGAACGACCGCGCCGCCGACCTGGCAGCCCTGGACGAAAAGGCCCTGGCCGAGGCGGCCAAGGAACTGCCCGTCGCAGAGACCTTCACGACTGGGCACCCCATGGGCGTCGCCCTGTTCGGCAGGATGGTCGCCGACATCCCCAAGCTCAACGTCGATGCCGCCGTACAGGTCGCCCACGCGCTCTCCACCCACGAGACGCAGCTCGAATTCGACTACTTCACCGCCGTCGACGACCAGAACGAGAAGGACGAGACCGGCGCCGGAATGATCGGCACGATCGGCTTCAACTCCGCCACCCTCTACCGCTACGCCACCGTCGGGTTCGTCCAGCTGACCGACAACCTCGGTGGTGACACGGAAGCTGCCCTCGACGCTCTCGACCGGTTCGTCGACAGCTTCGCCCTGTCCGTGCCCACCGGCTACCAGAACTCGTTCGCCCACCGCACCCGGCCCAGCCTCGTGGCGGTCGTCGTACGTACCGACCAGCCGGTCAACCTGGTCTCCGCCTTCGAGGAGCCCGTCGCGGCGGAAGCCGGCATCCAGGCGAACTCCGCCCGCCGCCTTGCCGAGGAACACATCACCGCCACACGGGTATGGGGCGACGCCCCGCTCTACGGCGCGGCCAGCCACACCTTCACCACTCGCGAGCCCCGCACCAAGGACACCGCCGAAGCTCTTGCCCAGGCCTTCGGTGAACCCGTCACGTTCTCCGACCTGCGCGCCACCCTGCGCGCCCGCATCACCACCGCCCTGGGGGCCCGGGCGTGACCGCCCCCGACCGAAGCTCCGTCCTCCTGCTCCGGCTTGCCGGCCCGCTTCAGTCATGGGGGGACCGCAGCACCTTCAACCGGCGCGAAACCCGACCCGAACCCACGAAATCCGGGATCGTCGGTCTCCTCGCCGCAGCCGCCGGCCGCTCGCGCTACGCGGCTCTGGACGACCTTGCCGGGCTTGGACTGGGCATCCGCATCGACCAACCCGGAAGCATCCTGCGCGACTACCACACCGTGAGTGACTACCGCGGCCAGCCGCTCCTCTCCGCCGCCGTCACCGCCAAGGGCCAGCAGAAGCCCACCTCACCTGCCAAGCACACACACATCACCCAGCGGTTCTACCTCCAGGACGCCATCTTCCTTGCGGCGGTGGAAGGCCCTGAAGGCCTCATCAGCACCCTTGAACACGCGGTATGCCACCCCGCCTTCCCCCTTGCGCTGGGCCGCCGCTCCTGCGTACCCGCACAGCCCCTGTCCCTGGGGCAGCGCACCGGAACGCTCGAGGACGTGCTGCGTGCGGAGCCCTGGCAGGCCGCCCCCGCTGTACGCAAGCGGTGGGGACGCGAGAACGGCGATGCAGCCCACATCGACCTGCCCGCCACCCTCGAAGACCCGGCAGGAGACGAAGTCCGCGACGACGTCCCCCTGTCCTTCGCCCCCAAGGGTCGGACCTTCACGACCCGACACACTCGGCACACCTACCTCCAAGCCCCCACCGGCCTCACACCCGACCCCGCACGCCCCCGGAACACCGGCGGCCACGACCCCTTCGCCCTCCTGGGCTGGTGACCGACATGCCCTACCTCTCCCGCATCCGCATCAACCCCCTGCGCGCCGAAAGCCGCAGACTCCTCGCCAGCCCGCGTGCCATGCACGCCGCCGTCCAAGGCGGCCTCCCCGGCCTGCCCGAACAGGCACGCACCCTGTGGCGGCTCGACCCGGACAATCCCCACCGCCCCCACCTGTTCGTCCTCACCACCGACAAACCGGACTGGACCCACCTCGTCGAAGCGGCAGGATGGCCCGGCGCCGAGGGCGAGCACTACGCCGTACGCGACTACGCCCCGCTCCTGCAGCAGCTGGCACCGGGCCGCAGCTTCGCCTTCCGCCTCACCGCCAACCCTGTCCAGAACACCAGCCGCCCCGACAAACCCACCGCGCGTCAACAGACACGCATCGACGCCGGCGGCCGACGGCGCGGCTTCCGCCTGGGCCACCGCACCGCCGCCGCCCAACTCGACTGGTTCCTCACCCGCACCGCACGGTGGGGCTTCGACGTCCCCCCCGCCCCCCACCTGGACGGAACCCACAACGCCGACGAGGAGCGCCCACGCGACATCCGCATCACCACCCGCCAACGCCGTTCCTTCGGCAAAGGGCCGGTTACCACGAAGGAATCCCAGGTTGTCATGAGCTCCGTGACCTTCGAAGGACGCCTGCGCATCACCGACCCCGCCCTGCTCACCGAACACCTCCTGGCCGGCATCGGCCCCTCCAAGGCCTACGGATGCGGACTGCTCACCCTCGCCCCGCTCCCTGAAAGGGAATGACCACCCGTGCCCGACATCTGGTGGAAGGCCGACCCCCACGACCTGCATCGCCTCGTCGACCGCGTCTCCAGCATCTACGTGGAACGAAGCCACCTGGACCGTGACGAGAACGCCGTCGTCATCATCAACAAGCGGCAAACGGTCCGGGTCCCCGCAGCCATGGTGGCCGTCATGCTCCTCGGCCCAGGCACACGCGTCACCCACGGGGCCATCCGCCTGCTCGCCGACTCCGGCACCACCGTGTGCTGGGTGGGCGAGCAAGGCGTCCGCATGTACGCGGCTGGCCTCGGCCCCAGCCGGGGCGCGGGCCTCCTCCACCGCCAGGCCTGGCTCGTCACCCGCCCCAAGGAGCGCCTCGCTGTCGCCCGCGCCATGTACGGCATGCGCTTCCCCGGCGAGGACGTCTCCACCCTCACCATGCAGCAACTCCGCGGCCGCGAAGGCACCCGCATCCGCAAGTACTACCGCGCCCAGGCAGCCCGCACCGGCGTCACCTGGAACGGTCGCGTCTACAAGGCCGGCGACGCCTTCGCGGCAGGCGACGACCTCAACCGCCTGCTATCGGCGGCCAACGCCGCCCTCTACGGCATCTGCCACGCCGTCATCACCGGACTCGGCGCCAGCCCGGGACTCGGCTTCGTCCACACCGGCAAAGCCACGTCCTTCGTCCTGGACATCGCGGACCTCTACAAGGCCGAATACACCATCCCGCTCGCCTTCGACCTCGCCGCGCAAGGCCTCACAGAGGAACGCGACGCTCGACTCGGCCTCCGCGACCTCATCGCCCGCGACAAACTCCTCGGCCGCATCGTCACCGACATCAAGAACCTCCTCACCCCCGAGGGAACGGACTTCGAAGACCCCGAAGCGAACCTCCTGTGGGACGAACACCTCGGCACCGTCCAGGGCGGCACCAACTACGCCAGCCACGCGGATCTTTCGGCACATGGAATGACCGACAACCACATTGCGGTCATCGGACCCGAATTCAACGAGGCCGAGCCGACACCATGACCGTCATCATCCTCATCGCGGCCCCGGACGGCCTCCGCGGACACCTCACGCGCTGGATGGTCGAGGCCAGCGCCGGCGTGTTCGTCGGCAATCCCAGCCGCCGCATCCGCGACCGCCTCTGGGAACTCCTAGCCACCAGAATCGGCGACGGCCAAGCCATCCTCATCGAACCCGCCGCCAACGAACAGGGCTGGGCCGTCCGCACCGCAGGCCGCGACCGCTGGCAGCCCGTCGACTTCGACGGGCTGATCCTCTCCGCCCGCCCCCAAAAGCAACTAAACGAAAACAGCCACCCGGGCCAATAAAGCCCCAGCTCAGAAAGTGTGGACCCCGCGCCCGCGGGGATGGTCCGCCGACCAGGAAGCCGAGCCATGCGCCCCCGAGGTGGACCCCGCGCCCGCGGGGATGGTCCGAGCATCGGGCCCGTGGTCGCGCTCATCAGGTGGTGGACCCCGCGCCCGCGGGGATGGTCCTTTGCCCACGCTGGCGATGGGGGCGACGAGCGAGTGGACCCCGCGCCCGCGGGGATGGTCCGCGCTCCGCCCTGATCACGGTGGAGCGGTACACGTGGACCCCGCGCCCGCGGGGATGGTCCGCTGTCGAGCATGTATTCCGCCCCGGTCGTGGGGTGGACCCCGCGCCCGCGGGGATGGTCCGAGGGGATAGCCCATGCCCACCATGACCGACGCGTGGACCCCGCGCCCGCGGGGATGGTCCGGGACGCACCATGGGTGCAACGCACCGGAAGAAGGTGGACCCCGCGCCCGCGGGGATGGTCCGCCTGGGTGGTGCTCGGGTACGCGCGCCAGGCGGTGGACCCCGCGCCCGCGGGGATGGTCCCGCTGGCAGGTCGGTTACTCCGACTGCTCCAGCGTGGACCCCGCGCCCGCGGGGATGGTCCGGCGCCTTGTCCATTAGTTCTTCTTATGCCTCGGTGGACCCCGCGCCCGCGGGGATGGTCCGCGGGCGTCCGCCACGTGCGCGCTGTTCATCGTGTGGACCCCGCGCCCGCGGGGATGGTCCGCGTGGCGTGCTGGTGGGCGTATCGGATCGTCCGTGGACCCCGCGCCCGCGGGGATGGTCCTCCGGGGGGTGATCGGCTGATGGAGGTGCAGTTGTGGACCCCGCGCCCGCGGGGATGGTCCGTAGGCCCGCCCGAGGGCGTCGGCCACCTGCTGGTGGACCCCGCGCCCGCGGGGATGGTCCGGCGTACGACTCCTGGACGTCCGCGACGTCGTGGTGGACCCCGCGCCCGCGGGGATGGTCCGTAGAGGTAGGAAGACATGGCTGTTCAGCAGATGTGGACCCCGCGCCCGCGGGGATGGTCCCTGTCCTACCGGCGTGCCAGGCGTCGACTGGACGTGGACCCCGCGCCCGCGGGGATGGTCCGGCGTTCGACACACGCGCCCCGAACCCCGACTGGTGGACCCCGCGCCCGCGGGGATGGTCCGCTCGACATGACGCCGCTGCCGACCCCGTTCGAGTGGACCCCGCGCCCGCGGGGATGGTCCGGGCAAACGCTGGCGCGTGGCCGGCATCCCCGGGTGGACCCCGCGCCCGCGGGGATGGTCCGCGGTGTTCCATACCTAGGGGATGGCACCGGAGGTGGACCCCGCGCCCGCGGGGATGGTCCGGGCTACTACGCCTTCGACCTGCTCACCTGGGCGTGGACCCCGCGCCCGCGGGGATGGTCCGACCACCGCGCTCCTCGCCCCGACCATCGGCGGGTGGACCCCGCGCCCGCGGGGATGGTCCGGAGGCTGGCAAGGCCGTCGAGATCACCGACCGGGGGACCCCGCGCCCGCGGGGATGGTCCCGGGCCGTAGTGGTTGTCATACACGCTCTGGTAGTGGACCCCGCGCCCGCGGGGATGGTCCGGCGCATGGTGCCAGCGAGTGCCCGGTCACTCGGTGGACCCCGCGCCCGCGGGGATGGTCCGATGTCCACGCTGGGCGTGCCGCGTGAGGTGCTGTGGACCCCGCGCCCGCGGGGATGGTCCGGGCGGGGCCGGCGGAACGTCCGGGTCGTCGTCGTGGACCCCGCGTCCGCGGGGATGGTCCCGCGGGCAGTCTCGCCCGTTCCTGACGAAGTTCGTGGACCCCGCGCCTGCGGGGATGGTCCGTGTCCCCACTTGAGCGATGCCCCGGTCCGGCCGTGGACCCCGCGCCCGCGGGGATGGTCCTCCGGTCCCGCAGAGCGGTGATGCGGCGGGTGAGTGGACCCCGCGCCCGCGGGGATGGTCCGAACCTGTTCACCCGGCACAAGGATCTGTGGTGGTGGACCCCGCGCCCGCGGGGATGGTCCGAGCTTCGAGGTCTCCTGCACCGTGTACTGCGGATGGACCCCGCGCCCGCGGGGATGGTCCCGCGCAGGCCGACAGGGCGGGTCACCCCTCGTCGTGGACCCCGCGCCCGCGGGGATGGTCCGGTCAACGTGACTCTCGGGGAGGGGTCTGTGGTACGTGGACCCCGCGCCCGCGGGGATGGTCCGGCCCGCCTAGAGATCGTGCACTGGAGCCTGGTGTGGACCCCGCGCGCTCGGGGATGGTCCGGAGAACCACGTCCGGAAGTACCTGAGCCGGTCGTGGACCCCGCGCCCGCGGGGATGGTCCGTTTGGTGGCCTTCTTGTGTGCCTTGCCGACCAGTGGACCCCGCGTCCGTGGGGATGGTCCGCGGTCCTGGCCGTCTGGCCGTCGGGTTTGGCTGCGTCAGCCGTGGTGGCGGCCGTGGCGGTGCGGGGCATCAGGTGTCCTCCTTCCCGGCGCCGCCCTCGATGAGGGTGAACATGCGGTCGTAGGTGCCGAGCTCGCGTTGTTCGACCTCGATGCCGAGGCTGTCCGGGGCCGTCATCGCGGCGCGGGCGGCGTGTGCGCGGGCGGTCTGCTGCTGCCAGACCTCCTCGCGCAGGCGCCGGGCAGCCGCGGCGTGCTCGGGGTCGGTGATCGACTGGTGGCGGCCCAGCAGCGGGCGTGACGGGCCACCACGTCGTCGCCGCAGGTCACGGTGATCTCCTCGGTGTTGCTGCGGACCTGGACCACACGGCCGATGGCCCGGGGATGGACGGAGTAGTCGTTGGTGTCCAGGCGGATGTAGTGATCATGGCCCAGGCGAGTGCGAAGCGGCCACCAGTTCGGCGGGGCGACCGGCGGGATGGTGAGCATCGCCGCGCGGTCGGCCTCCCACCGGTCGACGGGCCTAGCGTCGATGCCGCGATGGTGGCGCCGGTTGGCGACCTGCAGCCACGCGGTCAGCTGGGCGTTGAAGTCGCCTGGGCCGGTGAAGACGCGACCGGGCAGGAAGCTGGTCTCCAGATAGCCGTTGGCCCGTTCCACCAGGCCCTTCGCCTCCGGGTCGCGCGGCCGGCAAAGGTGCACCCGGGTGGCGAGCAGGCCCGCGAACGCGGCGAACTCGCTGGTCAGCCTGCCCTTGCCGACGCCCGTCTCGTTGTCCCAGACCAGCGTCTTCGGCACGGCTTGCCAGCCGGTCAGCAGCCGCCAGTGGCCGTCGATCAGATCGGCGGTGGTCCGCGAGGGCAGCATCCGGGCCGTGATCACCCGCGAGTAGCCGGACACGATGACCAGCACCGGTGGGCGGCCCGCCTGACCGTAGCCGAGCGGGATGTCGACCGGCGGGAACCACAGGTCGCACTGCGCGACTCGCTCGGCTCATAGACCGTCCTCGACACAGGGTCCACCGGCAGATAGGCCGGCCGCAGCTCGCGCACCCGCTCGCGCAGGATCGTCAGCCCGCGTTCCCAGCCGATCCGCTCCGCGATCACCGTGACCGGCATTGTCGGGGTCTGTTTCAGCAACTCCCGGATCGCCGGCTCCACCGCGTCCACCGCCGAGCCCTTCGGCGCCCACCGGTAAACCGGCGGCCGGTCCGAGGCCAGCGCCCGCAGCACGGTACTCCGGGAGATCCCCAGCTGCCGGGCCACCGCCCGGGCCGACAGCCCCTCGGTCCGGTGCAGCCGACGGATCTCAGCCCAGTCCTCCACCTGGATCACCCTCGCTTCCTCCTGACTTCAGACCAGTGAAGTCAGGATGATCAAGAGATCCGAGAGTGGCCTGCTTTTGATCCGCCGCCCGTGGCCCTCATTTCACCCGTTGCCGAGACGGGGATGGTCCCAGGCCCATGGGTCCCTTCCTGGGCCGGGACTGTTTTTTGGACCCCGTGCCCGCGGGGATGGTCCCCAGACCTACGCTGTCACCCTGGGCGGCTCGGTGTGGACCCGCGCCCGCGGGGATGGTCCGGGCGCCGCCCGGGCCGCCGCCATGTGCGGGGGGTGGACCCCGCGCCCGCGGGGATGGTCCCGTGATTCTCGCGGTGGACGAGATTGCCTACGTGTGGACCTCGCGCACCCGCGGGGATGGTCCGTGCGAGGTCTACCCCATCACCTGCGGCGAGCCGTGGTCCCCGCGCCCGCGGGGATGGTCCGTGGTACGAGGACAACAACCTCTCCGCGTTCATGTGGATCCCGCGCCCGCGGGGATGGTCCGGTCACCATGCGCCCCGAGGGCGGCACGCCCGTTGGTGGACCCCGCGCCCCCGGGGATGGTCCGTTCTGGTGTTCGGTGCTCGCGCCGCGCCGGAGCCCGCGGAGGCGATGAGGTGGAAGAACGCGTACAGCCGGTCGCCCTTCGCCGCGTCGAGGAAAGTGCCGGCCCGAGCCGGCGTCCACACCATCACAGGACTGGGCTTCACACCCGTCCCACGCCATCGCCGCACCCGCTCCCCGATCCAGAGCTGCGTCTTGGGTCGTCTCTGCGACACCGGCTCGACGCGCGCGGCCGGCTTGAACGTCAGCGGCTGCTGGGCGATGGAGGTGTTCAGGGCGGCCCTGAGGGTCCGGCGGATGCTCTGCTGGGTAAAGCAAGTGCTGGTGATCTTCCGAAAGGCCGGCATGCGGCGAGCTTGGCCTTCTCCGCGTCCCGCCGCGTCCGCTCGGCTGCCCCGAACTCCTCTTGGTGAGGGGGGAGACGGGGGAATTGGGCATTGCCGGCATCCCCGTCCCATTTGTGAACTCGGCCTTGAAGGGGCGCGGGTCACACCTTGACCGCCGTGAGCTTCGACGGGTTGCGGACGCAGTAGAGGGCCGTCACGGCCCCGCCGCGGATCTCGACCGAGGTCACCTGATCGAGTTCGCCGTCGATGAGCACCGCGAGGGAGGGCATCCCGTTGTAGATGCCGATGCGGACGTCGAGTTCGCCCATGCGGGCGCCCTTGGCCAGGAGCCCGAGGAGCAGCCTGGCCACCTTGTCGGGCCCGACCACGGGGCGCCGCACCGCGTTCACGACCCCGCCGCCGTCAGCCAGGTACACCACATCGGGTGCGAGCAGGTCCATGAGGCCTTGGACGTCACCGGTCGCGGCCGCCGTCAGGAACCGTTCGGCGACCGGCTGCGCCTCGGCGGGGGTGGCGACCGCGGTGTGTCGCCTCGCTCGCACGCTGCTGCGGGCGCGCTGGTTCAACTGCCGTACCGCAGCCTCCGACTTACCCACCGCGGCAGCGATTTCCCCGTAGTCGAAGCCGAACACCTCGCGCAACACGAAAACCGCGCGCTGGGCAGGGGTCAGGGCCTCCAGCACCAGCAGCATCGCCGTGGTCACGGCCTCGCCGGTGAGCACGTGGTCGATGCCGTCGGGCGCGTCGCCGGCGGCGTCGGTCACCAGCGGCTCGGGCAGCCACGGGCCCACGTACTGCTCCCGCCGTCGGACGGCCGACCGCAGTACGCCGAGCGCCTGCCGGGTGACGATCCTCGCCAGATAGGCCCGCGTGTTCTCCACCGAGGTGCGGTCCACCGACCGCCACCGCAGGTAGCTGTCCTGAAGGACGTCTTCGGCGTCGGCCACCGACCCGAGGATCTCGTAGGCGATCGAGAACAGCAGAGCCCTGTGCCTGGTGAACTCGTCCGCAGGATCCGGCTGCTCGGTCACTTCGGCCCCTGAAGCCAGGCGTAGGTGGCGGTGAGGGTGCCGGACTTCGCGTAGCGGCAGACCCGCTCCTTCAGCACGGCCGCGGTGCGCCCGGCGAAGTAGAGCCGCCGCACGGTGTCGTCCCTGCGGCTGGCCTGCAGCAACCCGTCGTGCCGGCCCAGGCTCAACGCCTGTCCGCTGTACCCCATGGAGTAGGGCTCGGGCTCACGACCTTGGATCATCCGCGCCAGCGTATCCGCTGCGTGTGCACCCTGGGGCATGGCCGTCGCGCAGGCCGCGCGGGCTCCGGGAACCGCTGCGCAGTCGCCGACGGCGAAGATCCGCGGGTCGGTCACGCTGCGCAGATGCTCGTCGACCACCGCACGCCCGTCGGCATCCACCTCCAGTCCACTGCGGGCGGCCAGGTCGGGCACGGTCCCGGTGATCGCCCACAGCGTCAGGTCGGAAGCGAACTGCCGGCGCGAGTGGAGATGCACCAGGTCGCCTCCTTCCTCCCCGGCGCCAGGGTCGATCTGCGCGACGGAGTCCTCCACGACCTCCACGTTCAAGCGGTCCAGGCCGGTGCGCACACGCTTCCGCGCTCCTGCCGAGAGGCTCGCGGCGATCGTCCGTCCCACGATCCGCACGCGGAGGTCGGGTCGGCCGAAGGCGATCTCGGACGCCGTCTCGATGCCCGTCAGTCCGCCACCGATGACGGTGACCGCCCTCCCGCCGGGGAGTCCGGCCAGCGCGGCCCGCGCCTCCTGGGCGCCCTCCCAGGTCCCCACCGCAACGGTGCCCGGCAGCGGTGCGACCGTGCTGCCCACCGCGAGGAACAGGTAGTCGAAGTCGAGACTCGCCCCGTCGTCGAGAGTGACCTGGCCGTCGCCGATCTTGTCGACGGTGCCCCTCCGCGCTGCGACCCTCTCGTTCAGCATCGACGTCAGCGGGGTCGCCGCGGTTCCGGTTCCGGCGACCTGCTCGTGCAGCCGCACCCGCTCGATGAAGTCCGGACGGGGGTTGACCACCGTAATCTCCGCTGCCGTCACCTTCTTGGCCAGCCGGTTCGCCGCGATCGTCCCCGCGTAACCGGCTCCCACCACCAGGACCCTCATGTGTGCCTCCTGTTGTGCAACGAGTTCACACACGGGATGGAGCCGACCTCGTGTTTGTGACGGGCGAGTCGAGTGACCTGCATCACTCGCGGATCTGGCGCTCGTCGACGAACAGACCACCGTTCGCCGATGCCCTCAACGGGCCGGATACGCCCTCCCATGGGGTCGGGGCCTGCCCCACCCACCGCAGGCCGCAGGTGCGGAAACGATTGCACCTGCGGCCCGGGTGGGTCAGACGTTCTCCGTTTCGTCCGTCAGGTGGCGCAGGACGTCCCTCAGGTCCTGGCGGCGTGCGTACGCCGCGCGCTGGCGGTGGGCGCCCGAGCCGTCGCGGAGCAGGCGCCCCAGGGTTTCCGCCGCGTGGTCCAGTTCGCCGCAGGCGGCCAGCTCCGGGGCCACCAGGTCGAGCAGGGCCTCCGCCAGGTCCGCCGCCGGGAGTTCGGCCCCCGTGTACGGGTCCAGGCCGAAGCCCTCCAGTCCGTCGTGGGCCGCGCGCCAGCGGGCCAGGTACAGGACGTCGTCCCGTACGACCGGCTCGGGGCGCCCCTGCGCGATGTCCCCGAGGACGGTGGCCACCAGGGCGCGGACCAGTTCGGCCTGGAGGATGGCGGTGTCGATGTCCGAGGACATGTCGGGCGCCCGGATCTCGAGCGTCGGCCAGTGCCCGGACGGGCGGAGGTCCCAGTAGACCATCTTGGTGTCCAGGGCCGCCCCGGAGCCGAGCAGGGTCTGCACCGAGCGCCGGAAGTGGGCCGTGGACGTGAAGTGCGGGGGCAGGCCGGCCGAGGGCCAGCCCGACCAGGCCATCGCGCGCCAGCTGGCGTGGGCCGTGTCACGGCCGCCCCAGAACGGCGAGTTGGCGGCCAGCGCGATCAGGGTGGGCAGCCACGGTCTGACCCGGTTGGACACCGCGACGGCCGTGTCCACGTCGAAGGTGCCGATGTGGATGTGGCGGCCGCAGCTGACCAGGGTGTCGGTGAGCGCGCCGAAGCGGCGGTGCTGCTCGCGCTGGCGCGGCTCGTCGTCGGTCAGGTGCAGCGGCCCCTCGACGGCCATGACCGGCGAGGGCGCGGCCAGCAGCCGGCAGCCGTGGGCGCGGGCCGCCCGGGACAGGGTGCGCCGCAGCGCCGCCAGCTCCTCGCGCAGCTTCGGGGCCGAGTCGGCGACCGGGGTGGAGATCTCCACCTGGTAGCGGGTGCCCTCCGCGTGGACCTCGTGGGGGAGGCCCGCGGCGGTTTCGAGGACACGGGGGGCGGCCGGGACCACCCGGAAGGTGCGGGCGTCGACGAGGAGGAACTCCTCCTCGACCCCGACCGTCAGGGGTGCGTGGACGTCGTTGTCCGCGTTGACGGTGCTGCCCGTGTTGTCGGTGCTCGTGGTGCTGTTGCCAGGTTCGATCACTACGCCTCCCTGGACATACGAGTCGTTTCATCATGAGCCGACACCAGGCGGCGAGCGCCAGTCGATTCAGTCAAATGTCTTGCAGCAGTGGCGAGTTACCGGCAAGAATCCGCGCGGCCTGCAACCGCGGATCCACGTGGGGCGACTGTTGCGGGTGTGCGAACGGCGGCCCTCCGGTCCGTCGGCCGCGGGCGGCCGCTCGTTATCATCCGCTGTGACCGGTACGAGCGCACCCACGCCCACGCCCGCCCCGGGGTCCGCGTCCCCGCGGCGCTCCTCGCGATTATTCGCCGACCTGACCCCGCTGCGGACCTCGCCCGACTACCGGCGGTTGTGGGTCGGCGGCACCGTCTCCTGGATGGGTCAGGCGATGACCGTCCTCGCGATCTCGCTCCAGGTCTACGACATCACCGGCTCCAGCTTCGCCGTCGGCCTCGTCGGCCTCTTCTCGTTCGTCCCGCTCGTCGTCTTCGGGCTGTACGGCGGCGCCATCGCCGACACCGTCGACCGGCGCAAGCTCGGCCTGTACAGCTCCGCGGGCCTGACCGGCCTGTCGGTGCTGCTGGCGGGTGCCGCGCTGCTCGGCTACCACCGGGTCTGGTTGCTGTACTCGATCGTCGCGCTCCAGGCCGTCTGCGGGGCCCTCAACGGGCCCGCCCGGTCCGCCATGATCCCCCGGTTGCTGCCGGCCGAGCAGCTGCCCGCCGCCAACGCGCTGAACTCGGTGACGATGACCTCCGGGGCCATGCTCGGCCCGGTCCTCGGCGGGCTCGTCGTCGGCCGCTGGGGCTACGAGGGCGCGTACCTGATCGACGCCATCAGCTTCACCGCCGCGCTCTACGCGATGTGGCGACTGCCCGCGATGCTGCCCGACCGGCAGGGCGGCGCGCGGGGGAGGGCGTCCGTCCTCGACGGGCTGCGGTTCCTCGGGACCCGCCCCAACATCCGGATGACCTTCTTCTCCGACCTGGCCGCGATGGTCCTGGCCCATCCCAAGGCGCTGTTCCCGGCCGTCGCCGTGCTCTGGTACGGCGGCGACGCCACCACCGTCGGCCTGCTCGCGGCCGCCCCCGCCGTCGGGGCGCTGCTCGGCGGGCTGTTCTCCGGCTGGCAGGGCCGGATCCGGCGGCACGGGCTGGCGATCCTGCTGTCCGTGGCCGCGTGGGGGCTGGCCGTCGCCGTGTTCGGCCTCACCCGGAACCTGTGGCTCGGCCTGTTCTTCCTGGCCGTGGCCGGCTGCGCGGACACCGTCTCCATGGTGTTCCGCTCCACGATGATGCAGGCCGCCACCCCGGACGAGATGCGCGGCCGCCTCCAGGGCGTCTTCATCGTGGTCGTCGCGGGCGGGCCGCGGCTCGGCGACTTCTTCGCCGGGACCGTCGGCGACCTCGCCTCCCCGACGGTGGCGATCACGGGCGGCGGCCTCGCCTGCGTCCTGGTCCTCGCGCTGCTGGCCGCCCGCTGGCGCGGCTTCGCCCGCTACGACGCCCGCTCGCCCCAGCCCTAGCTCTAGCCCGAGCCGGCCCGCGACCTCAGGCCGGCCCGCGACCTCAGGCACGCCCGCGACCTCAGGCCGGGCCGACGATGCCGCGGGCGACGCCCAGGGCCACGAGGTCCTGGGGGCGGATGCGGAGCTGGTCGGCGGTGGCCGGGGCCTCGGACGGAGGCCGCTTGAGGATGGCCGCGGCGAGTTCGGGGGCGATGACGGAGAAGTAGCTGTCCGGTGTGACCCAGGTGTTGCCCGGAGCGGCCAGCGCCAGGGCCCCGCCCGAGCCGCCTTCGCCGATGAGGAGGGTGGTGACCGGGACCGTGGCCGCCGCGACCGCGGCGAAGGCGTCCGCGATGGCCGGGCCGGCCCCCGCCCGCTCGGCCGCGGCGTCGTTGGCCGCGCCGGGGGTGTCCACCAGGGTCAGGACGGGGATGCCGAGCCGGTCCGCGAGCCGGATCAGCCGGGCGGCCGTACGGTATCCCGCCGGGCGGGTCGCCGTGCCGCACTGGGCGGCGTACGCGACGGCCCGGCCCTCGCGCAGGCCGAAGCCGCACAGGATTCCGGGGTCGGTGCCGCCGGCCCGGTCCCCGGACAGGGGCAGGTGCAGCGTGAAGTACGCGGCCAGGTACGCCTCGGCACGCGGCCGGCCGGGGTGCCGGGCCTGCCGTACGGCGTCCCAGCCGCCGGCCGGGGGCAGTCCGCCGGGTACGCGGCCCAGTGCGGCCGGCGGCTCGACCGGCCCGGCCTGGCGGGGCGCGGCCAGGACGCGCAGCCAGTCGGCCAGCAGGCCGGGCAGCCGGGCGGGTTCCACCACCGCGTCCACGTGCCCGGAGGCGTACTGGCTCTCCGCGGTGTAGGCCGCCGGGTCGGCGTCGGCGGGCCGGACCCGGGATCCGGCGAAGCCGACCTGGGCGCCCGGGAGGGCGAGGACGACGTCCGCTCCGGCGCCGAGGGTGGCCCAGCCGCCACCGGTGGTGGGATCGCGCAGGACGGCTATCTGGAAGAGCCCGGCGGCCCGGGTCAGGGCGGACTGGCGGGCCACGCGCTGGAGTTGCGCCAGTGCGAGCATGCCCTCCTGCATCCGGGAGCCGCCGGTGGCGATCAGGGACACCAGCGGGAGGCGGCGCTCGCGGGCGTGGGCGTAGGCGGCTTCGAGCAGGTCTCCGGTGCGTTGGCCGAGGGAGCCGCCGAGGAAGCCGAACTCGAAGGAGATCAGGACCGCTTGGCGGCGGCCGACGAGGGCGGTGCCGACGACCACGGATTCCTGCTCGCCGGTCCGCTCCGCGGCACGGGCCCGGGAGGCGTCGTACCCGGTCCAGGCCAGCGGGCCGTCGGCGGCCGACTCCCGCGGGGGCGCGGGCAGTTCGGCGAAGCTTCCGGGGTCGGTCACGGAGGCGATGGCCGCGCGGGCCGAGAGGCGGGTCGTCACGGGGTCACCCTAGGGGGCTACGGGAGCGGGAGGGCGACCTTTACGGCGTACGCGGCGACGAGGCCGTAGCCGAGGCGGAAGCTCCACACGCGGAGCCGGGCGGGCACCTTGCGTCCGGCGAGGGCGCCGACGGCGACGAGGGCCTGCTGCCAGAGGAGGGAGGCGGCGGCGACCCCGGTGAGGAAGGCGGCGGCGGAGGCGGCGGTGTGCAGGGTGGCGGCCTGGGCGGTGGTGAGGGCGGCGAAGTACAGGGCGGTGGTGGGGTTCACGGCGGTGAGGCCGACGTAGCGGGCGAAGGCCTTGGCGCGGCCACCGCCGGTGCCACCGCCGGTGCCGCGGCCGGTATCGCGGTCCGCCCGGTGCCCGGCGTCCGGGGCCGCGGGATCCGGAGCCGAGGGCTCCGTCACGGGATCCGGAGCCGCGAGCCCCGGCTCCCGGGCGGCCGCCCGGAGGCCGTGTGCGGCGATGGCCAGCAGGACCGCCGCCGCGGCCAGCCGGATCCAGGCCTCGACCGGGGCCACGTGGGAGGCCACCCAGGGCCCGAGCGCGGTGGCCAGGGCCGCGTAGCCGAGGTCCACGGCCGCGATGCCGGCCGCCGCGGCCACGGCGGTGCGGCGGTCGCGCATCGCCTCCTGGAGCAGCAGCACGCTCATCGCGCCCATCGGCATCGCCACGCCGAGCCCGGCGACCGTGCCCGCCAGGGCGGGGGTCAGTAGTTCCGTCATGCCCGGCAGGGTGCGGTGCGCGGTGGCGGCTGCGGCGGCGATTATCGGCCGCCGCTGCGAGAATCGCGGTATGGACCGCCTAGACAGGGAAATCCTCGGCATCCTGCAGCAGGATGCGCGGATCTCGTTCCGGGACCTCGGCGTCCGTGTCGGGCTCAGCGCCAACGCCGCCGCCGACCGCGTCCGGCGCATGCGGCGCGACGGGGTGATCCGCGGGTTCACGGTCATCGTCGATCCTGCCGCCGACACCCGGGGCGGGCTCGTGGTCTTCATCGACCTCACCCTCCGCCACGACACCACCAACGAGGAGTTCGAGCAGCGCGTCGCAGGGCTGCCGGGGATCACCGAGGTGGTGCACGTGACGGGGGAGTACGACTACCTCGTACGGGCCCGGGCCGCCGACCCGGCCGCGCTGGACACCCTGCTGCGCCGCCTCAAGCGGGAGGCCGGAGTGGCGCAGTCCAGCACCCGGCTCGCGCTGCGGGCGGCGCAGAGGCCGCCGTCCGGCCCGAACACCGCCTGACCGGCCGCCCTTCACGGGGCCCACGGGAGCCATGTGGTTCACGGGTCCCGCCGGGCCCGCCGGGCCTACGGGCCTACGGGGCCTACGGGGCCTACGGGGCCTACGGGGCCTACGGGGCCAATGGACTCCCGGTCAGGGGTCAGCCGGTCAGGGGTCAGCCGGTCAGCGGGTTGAGGACCATGGGGGCGATCTTCCCTTCGAGCATCGCGCCGAGGCCGAGCACGGCGCACACGTCCGGCCTCTCCGCAATGGCGACGGGCATGCCGGTGGCGTCGCGCAGCATCTGGTCCAGGCCCGGCAGCAGGGCGCTGCCTCCCACCATCATGATCCCCCGGTCCGTCAGGTCGGCTACCAGGTCGGGCGGGCAGTCGCGCAGCACCTTGCCGATGCCGTCGAGGACGGCGGTCAGCGGGGTGTGGATGGCGTCGCGGACGGCCGCGGTGTCGACGTGGACGGAGCGGGCCAGGCCGGTGGCCACGTCGCGGCCGTGGATCAGGGTGGAGGCGGGGCCCTCGTCGGTGATGCCGTTGCCGTGCAGGGCCAGCTGCAGGGGGCGGACGGCCTGGCTGGGCAGCATCAGCTCGTGGGCGTGGCGCAGGTGCTGGACGACGGCGTGGTCGATGGCCTCGCCGCCGACGGGGATCCGCTGGGCGGTGACGATCGAGCCGAGGGAGAGGACGGCGACCTGGGTGGCGGCGGCCCCGCACACCATGATCATCGTCGCGGTCGGCTGCTCCACGGGCAGGCCGCAGCCGACGGCCGCCGCGATCAGGGTGTCGACGAGTTCGACGCGGCGGGCGCCGAGGCCGACCATCGTTTCCACGGCGGCCCGCTGGGCGAGCGGGTCGGCGTCGTGCGGGGTGCAGGCGGCGGCGCGCAGCCGGGGCTTGCGGCGCAGGGCGCGGCGCAGTTTCTCGCCGAGCAGGTGACGCAGCATCCGCTGGGCCATGTCGATGTCGACGACGGTGCCGCCGGAGACGGGGCGGACGACCCGGATGTAGTCGGGCGTGCGGCCGGTCATCCGCTCGGCGAAGCTGCCGACGGCGATGAGCGCGCCGGTGCGGGTGTTGACGGCGGCCGCGCTGGGCTCGTCGACGACGAGGCCGGCGCCCTTGACGTACACGCGGGTCCTGGCGGCCCCGAGGTCGACGGCGACGTGGCAGCGGCGCAACTGCTCAAGACTGACGGTCACGGCAGATCCTCCCGAGAGCGCTGATGCTGGAAGACCGGCGATTGCCGGTTGCATTTCATATCTTCTCGGGCGAATGGGGCATGGCGCCCGTTGGAATGCTCCAGCCGGGGTGCGCCACACGGGGCGGGAGGTGCTGCACGGGGGTGGATTTCTGTACCGACAGGCAGCACCATGCCCGCACCGTCCGCGCTACTCGCGCGTAACAAGGTATGGGGGACCCGATGCTGACGCGCCGCCAGGAACCCACGGCATCCCTGACGCTCCGTGCGGCGCTCCGTGCGACGCTCCGCGCCGGCCTCCCCGCCGGCTTTTCCGCCGGGTTCTCCGTCGTCCTCTCCGTCGCGATCGGCGCGGTGCTCCTCGTGCCGCTGCCGACCGCCCGCGCCGCCGCCGCGCCGGCGGTTCCCGCGCACCGCCCGGTGGTCCTCGTCCACGGCTACAACGCCGACCCCGGCGTCTGGGGTTCCCTGCGCGCGGACCTCCGCGCCGCCGGGTACACCGACGCGGAGCTCTTCTCCTGGGGCTACGACACCCACCGGTCCGTCAACGAGGTCCTGGCCGGGCAGCTCGGCGCGTACGTGGAGCAGGTCCGCCGGCAGACCGGCGCCGAGCGGGTGGACGTCGTCTCGCACTCGTTCGGCTCGCTCGTCAGCCGCTGGTACGTCAAGTACGGCGGCGGCACCGCGGCCGTGGACCGCTGGGTCTCGCTGGCCGGTCCCCACCACGGCACCTCCACCGCGTCGGCCTGCGCCCTGTGGGACCAGGCGTGCCGGGACATGACGCCGAATTCGTACGTGGTGCGGAACCTGAACTCCGGCGACGAGACACCGGGCGCGGTACGGTACGCGACCTTCCGCTCGGACTGCGACGAGGTCGTGAACCCGGACGGAAGCGTCCCGCTGGCCGGGGCGGCGAACACGGCGGTCGGCTGCCTCGGCCACAACGACCTGCTGGGCGACGACGTCACCTCGGCCGGGGTGCTCGCCTTCCTTGCGGGGTAGCCGGGCCACCCCCCCGGGGGCCCGGGTGTGGGACAGCCGGCCCCCCGCGGGGGGGGGGCGCCCCGCGGGGGGGGGCAGC
>NZ_JBHXTC010000014.1:68574-69284 GCF_042677605.1 Streptomyces sp. NPDC127106
CCCAACCCCCCCGTGGGGGGCCCCCCCCCCCCGCGGGCGGGGTCGCTCGCTTGCGTGGGGGGCCCCCCCCCCCCGCCCGGGCCGCGCGGGCCCCCGCTACTCCGTCCCGACGGAGGTGGCGTGGCCACCGGCGTGTGGCGACTGCCGGGGTCGGTGGGGTGCCACGCTCGGGGTTCATGGATGTCAGTACGTTCTACGCCCTCTTCTCCGCGACCTGTTTCACCCTGGTCGGCTTGTGGTGGAACGTGGTCCAGAGCCACGCGGACTGGACGCGCGACCCCGCCCTGCGGCGCGTCGTCGGCGGGGTCTACCTGTCCTTCCTGCTGCCGGCCCTGATAGGGCTGTTCGCCCAGGTGGGCGGGACCGCGCAGCCCCAGATCTGGCGGGCGGCCTTCGTCGCCCTCGCCGTGGTCGGCTGCGCCTGCACCCTGCGGCTGCTCGCGCGGGCCCGCGGCGACAGCGACGTCACGTGGCAGCAGGGCGCCAGCGCGCTGCTCTACGCCCTGATCGCCGTCGTGGGGGCGTTTCCCGAGAGCGTCCAACGCACCGGCCTGCGCCCCATCCAGGCCGAAGCCCTCATGCTCATCGCGCTGATCGTCCTGGCCCACGCCCTGGTCTGGCGGTTCATGGCGGGCGAGGGCCGCGCCGAGGACCCTGTCTCTTATAAACAAAACCGAGCCCACCAGACCAGGCGTCATCGGGGTTGGCGT
>NZ_JBHXTC010000014.1:69294-108031 GCF_042677605.1 Streptomyces sp. NPDC127106
GGCGCGCGCGCCCGCCTCTGTCTCCGCTCCCGTACCTCTACGGCGCCCCCCCCCCCCCCCCCTCCGGGGGGACCGGCGCCGCGCTCGGCGCCGTCCACGGACACCCGTTGGAGCAGGCCGTACGTGAACTCCGCCACGCAGGGCCGGCCCTGCGCGGTGAAGGCCAGCCGCCACCGGGTCGGCGCGGTGCCTTCCATCGGACGCACCGGCGCGAAGGCCCGCGCCACCTCGTCCACCGTCGCCGACCAGGGCCGCAGGTCCTCCGGCGCGCGCAGGACGGGCCCGGGCGCGCCCGGTGCGCGCACCAGCCACTCGTTCCACACCGCCCCGTCCGGCGCGGCCAGCACCTCGAAGCGCAGATCGGGCCAGAGCGGCAGGGGCCACAGCAGGGCCGCGCACTCCAGGTCGCCGATGGTCCGCCGGGCCGTCGACTCCGGCGGGCCGAGCACCGAGCGGTAGCGGGCCAGGGCCCCGCGGGAGCGGGGCGAGCGGACCATCGCCTGCCAGCGCCGGTTCGCCTCGCGCTGCTCGGCGAGGGAGGCGCCGAGCCGTCGCCGGGCTTCCTCGGCCAGCTCCGGCCGGAAGTCGGCCATCCGCCGCAGCAGCACCAGCTGAAAGGCGGTCCGGCCGAGAGCCCCTGGTCCCGACGGCGGCGTGGAGGGGGGCGTGGACGGCGTCGGAGGCGCTGGCGGCGGGGGTGGCGGCGTCATGGGACCACGATTCCACACAGGACCTTTACGAACTCGCGATGTCGATGTGACGTGAAACCACGTAGCGTCACATTCGCCATGGACTACTGCCACGCCTGCCGGAGGCACCTCAACGGCGCGTTGGCGTGCGCCGGGTGCGGAACCCCGGTCGAGTACCTGCCCCCCGCCACGCCGGGCGGCCCTGTCGCGCCCACCGCCCCGTACGGCTCCGCCGACGTGCCGTACGGGCCCTCCGTGCTCCCGGGAGCGCCCGGGGCGCAGGCCACCGACCCCTTCGCGGACTCCCTCGTCGTGCTGTCCGGCACCACCGAACGCCGGCCCGGCGCGCGCGCCCGGGCCGCGAACCGCCGCCGGCGGCGGACCTTCGTCACCGTCGGGCTCGGGCTGGCGGTCGCCGTCGGCGGTTCCGTGGGCCTGGCGCAGGTGATGGCGGACGGTGACCACACCGACCGGGCGGCGAACGTCATGCTGACCGACGACGACGGTCCGCAGCAGCCGGCCCCGCTGCCCAGCCGTACCGGCGGGCCCAGCGCTCCGGCCCCGGTGAAGCCGGTCAAGGCCTCGGGAAGCGCGAAGGCCGCCGCGAGCGCCGCGCAGCCGGCCCGGTCCGGGGACTCCGCCGGGGACGGTACGCAGCCGGGGCCGGGGGCTTCGGCCTCCGCCTCGGGCAGGTCCGGGTCGCAGCAGGATTCCGGGAAGGGGCCGTCCGTAAAGCCCGGACAGTCGGGGCAGCCCTCGCCGAGCGCCTCGGGCACGGGGACGCAGCTGCCCGTTCCGCCGCAGCCGAGCCCGTCGCCGACCAAGCCGCCGAAGACCTGCTGGTGGATCTTCTGCTGAGTCGGCGGTCCAGTCGCTGAGCCGGCGGTCCAGTCGCTGAGCCGGCGGTTCAGTCGCTGAGCCGGCGGTTCAGCCCAGCATCCGTCAGCCCCGAATCCGTCAGCCCGGCATCCGTCAGCCCAGCATCCGCTTGAGCAGGTCGCGCAGGACCGTCCGCTCGGCCGTGGACAGCCCGGCCAGCGGCTCCCGTGCGAAGTCCAGGGACTCGCGCAGTCGGTCGGCCGTCTGCAGCCCCTCCTCGGTGGGCGCGGCCAGCTTCACGCGCCGGTCGGCCGGGTCCGGCCGGCGCTCGACCAGGCCGCGCGACTCCAGCCGGTCCACGATGCCGGTGATGTTGGACGGCTCGCACTTCAGCTTCTGCGCGATGTGGCGCATCGGCATCGGCTCGAGCGACAGCAGGTTCAGCACGCGCGCCTGCGCGCCGGTCAGCTGGTGGCTGGCGGCGGCCTGCTCGTACTCCTCGTGGTAGCGGGCCACGACGGTGCCGATGAGCTCGACGACCTCGACGGTCAGGGGATCCACGCGACGACTGGGCATGGAACCAGCGTACCCATTTGCTTGACAACATGAAATATCCAGGCGCATGGTTGTTTCACGTCCTGAAGCATTTTGTCGATCTGGAGTGCCCCATGTCCGAGACCCCCGCGATCCCCGCCGTCAGCCGTGAGTGGCACCTCGTCCGCCGTCCCCAGGGCTGGCCGGTGGCCGAGGACTTCGCGCTGCGCGAGGTACCGGTCGCCGCTCCGGCCCCCGGCCGGATCCTGGTGCGCAACCTCCACATGTCCGTGGACCCGTACATGCGCGGCCGGATGAACGACGTGAAGTCCTACATCCCGCCCTTCCAGCTGGACCGGCCGATGGACGGCGGCGCGGTGGGCGAGGTCGTCGCCTCGGCCGCCGACGGCTTCGAGGTCGGCGACCACGTCCTGCACGGCCTGGGCTGGCGCGAGTACGCGGACGTGGACGCGGCGCACGCCACGAAGGTCGACGCCTCGCTCGCCCCGCTCTCCGCCTACCTCGGCGTGCTCGGCATGCCGGGCATGACCGCCTACGCCGGCCTCTTCGCGGTGGCCTCCTTCAAGGAGGGCGACTCCGTCTTCGTCTCCGGCGCGGCGGGCGCGGTCGGCAGCCTGGTCGGCCAGTTCGCGAAGATCAAGGGCGCGTCCCGGGTCATCGGCTCGGCCGGCTCGGACGAGAAGGTGACGCTCCTCACCGAGAAGTACGGCTTCGACGCCGCCTTCAACTACAAGAACGGCCCCGTCGCCGAGCAGCTGAAGGACGCCGCCCCCGAGGGCATCGACGTCTACTTCGACAACGTCGGCGGCGACCACCTGGAGGCGGCGATCTCCTCCCTGAACGTGAACGGCCGCGCCACCCTGTGCGGGGCGATCGCCCAGTACAACGACACCGAGCCGACCCCCGGCCCGCGCAACCTGGTCCAGGTCATCGGCAAGCGGCTGCGCCTCCAGGGCATCCTGGTCAACGACCACGCCGCACTCCAGCCGCAGTTCGTCAAGGACGTCTCCGGCTGGCTGCGCTCGGGCGAGCTCGTGGCCGACGAGACGGTGGTCGAGGGCGTGGAGAACGCGACCGACGCGTTCCTCGGAATGCTGCGCGGCGAGAACACCGGAAAGATGATCGTTTCGTTCACCGGTTAGGCTCGGTCCTGAACCGTCGCGATCGTGGGCGCGAGTCGCGGCGACCACCAGAAGGATCCTGTTCACATGTCCATCCAGCAGTCCGACGTCCTCTACACCGCCGTGGCCACCGCGGAGAACGGCCGTGACGGTCGCGTCTCCACCAGCGACGGCCGACTCGACGTCGTGGTGAACCCGCCGAAGGAGATGGGCGGAAGCGGCGCCGGCACCAACCCGGAGCAGCTGTTCGCAGCCGGCTACAGCGCGTGCTTCCAGGGCGCCCTCGGCGTCGTGGCCCGCAACGAGAGCGCCGACGTCTCCGGTGCCACCGTCACCGCCGAGGTCGGCATCGGCAAGAACGACGAGGGCTTCGGCCTGATCGTGAAGATCTCGGCCGTGATCCCGAACGTGGACCAGGCCAAGGCCAAGGAGCTCATCGAGAAGGCCCACCAGGTCTGCCCGTACTCCAAGGCCACCGCCGGCAACATCACGGTCGAGCTCGCCGTCTGATCCGACGCCCGCTCGCGTGCGAAGGCCGCCCCCCGGACCGGAGGGCGGCCTTCACCGTAAGCTGGACCCATGCGTGATCTTGCGGGGGGATTCGGCTACCTGCTGGCCGGACAGAGATGGGTGTTCCGTCACGGACGGTGGCTGGGCTTCGGCCTGCTGCCGGGACTGGTGTCGCTGGTGCTGTACGCCGGCGCGTTCGTCGCCCTCGGCTACGGTGCCGACGACCTGACGGCCTGGGCCACGCCCTTCGCCGACGACTGGACCTCGCCCTGGCAGGGGCTGTTCCGGGGCTTCCTGACCGCCCTGGTGTTCGGCCTCGGCCTGTTCCTCGCAGTGATCACCTTCACTGCCGTGACCCTGCTCGTCGGCCAGCCCTTCTACGAGTCGCTGTCGGAGCAGGTCGACCGCAGCGAGGGCGGCGACGTACCGGAGTCCGGGCTGCCGCTGATCCGAGAGCTGTGGATCTCCGCCCGGGACAGCATGAAGGTGCTCCTGCGCGTCGCGCTCTACGGGATCCTGCTGTTCGCCCTCGGATTCATCCCGGTGGTCGGCCAGACCGTGATCCCGGTCATCGGGTTCTGCGTGTCCGGCTTCTTCCTCGCCGAGGAGCTCACCGCCGTCGCCTTCCAGCGCCGTGAGGTGGAGCTGAAGGACCGGCTCGTCCTGCTGCGCGGGCGGCGGACGATGGCGCTCGGCTTCGGGGTGCCGCTGGTGCTGGCCTTCCTGCTGCCGCTGGTGGCGGTGTTCCTCATGCCGGGCGCGGTGGCCGGGGCGACGCTCATGGTCCGGCACCTGCGGGGCGAGGACGAGGACCGGCCCGCCGAGGGGGAGGGGGACGGGGAGGGGGACACGCCGGGCCAGGCCCACGGCGCCCCGTACCCGCCGCAGTCCCCCGCCCCGGCCCAGCCGCACGCCCCGTACCCCGCCCAGCCGCAGGCTCCGTATCCGGCGCAGCAGCCCGTCCCGTACCCGCAGTACCCCGCGGGCGGTTCCGGCTCCGGGCAGGGACCCGCCGGGGGCTTCGGGCCGCCGCCGAATCCGTACGCCTCCTGATCCGGCCGCCTACCTCCGCAGCAGGGTGATCGCGCCCGCCGTGTCCTCGCCGGCGTGCGCGGCCCCGTCGGCGACCAGGCGACGCCGCATCAGCTCGAAGTAAGGGTTGATCAGTTCCGCGCTGACCCCCTGCTCCTCCGCGGTGCGCAGCAGCGTCCCGGTGGCAGCCACCTGCATGGAAAGGTTCGACACCACACCGGTGGTGAAGTCGCCCGAGGTCAGCCGCTCGGCCGCGTTGCCCACGAAGAAGCCCATCGCGCCGAGCCACTCCGACAGCAGCGGCGCCAGGTCCTTCGGGGCGATGTCCTCGCCCTCGATGAGCGCGAAGGCGTGCGAGATGCCGGCGAACAGCCCGTACATCCCGCTGAGCAGCGCCACGTCGTGCAGGGCGGCGTGACCCGGGTCCGCTCCGACGAACCGGGCCGGGACGGGGACCTCCAGCACGGTCCGGTGGGTGTCGAACAGGGCCCGGGAGCCGCTGTAGAAGACGTAGCCGCCGGCTTCGGGCGCGCCGATCATCACCGGGGTGGCCATGATCCCGGCATCCACGAAGCGGGCACCGCGGGCCCCGGCCCAGGCCGCGCGGGCCCGGCCCTCGCCCGGGGTGCCGGTGGTGAGGTTGACCAGGTCCTTGCCGGTCAGGTCGGCGTCCTCCAGGGCCGAGCCGACGCTGGCGTCGTCGAGCAGGCAGACCACGACGAGGTCGTTCGCGGCCACCGCCTCCGCGGGGCTCGCGGCGACGAGGGCGCCTTCGGCGGCGAGGGCCTCGGCCTTGGCGGCGGTGCGGTTCCAGACGGTCAGGGAGTGGCCGGCGGCGAGCCAGGTACGGGCCAGGGCGGTGCCCATGTCGCCGAGGCCGAGGAGGGTGAGGGAGCGCTGTGCAACGTTCGTGTCGGTCATGGCGTTCAGACTGGTGGCGGGGCGAAGGGTCCTCAAGTACGTACTTTGGAGTGGGTGGTTACTTCAAAGTGAGCGAACAGGTGGGGAGGGGTGCGTGATGGCGGTGACGCGGAGGCCCGGGGCGGACCACTGCGGTGTGGCCGCGGCGATGTCCGTGATCGACGGCAAATGGAAGGTGTCGCTCCTGTGGGAGCTGGACCAGCGGCCGCGCCGCTTCGGCGAGCTGCGGCGGCTGGTCCCAGGGGTGTCGGAGAAGGTGCTCGCCGCCCAGCTGCGGGAGCTGGAGACGGACGGCCTGGTGCACCGCGAGGCCTACGACGAGGTCCCGCCGCGCGTGGAGTACTCCCTGACCCCGCTGGGCCACGCGCTCAACACGGCCCTGGAGCCCCTGGGGGCGTGGGGGAACGCGTACCTCCTCCCTCACGAGGTGGCATCGGCCGGGGTGGCGTCCGCCTAGTGCTGCGGCACTAGCGGTCGGTGCGGGGCTCCACCCACAGGGCCTCGCCGACGGCGCACAGCTCGCCCCGGGCCGTGACCAGGGCCGTGCCCACGCGGTACTTGCGGCCCTCGCCGCCGAGCAGCCAGGAGTACGACACCAGGCCCGCGCCGGCCGGAACCGGTCGCAGCAGCTGCCCGGTCAGGGCGGCCGTGACCGCGCCGGCCCGCCGGTCGTCGAGGAGACGGCCCGCCGCATTGCCCGGGCAGTCCAGCGCGCCCCACACCAGCTCGGCCGGCAGCAGCCCGTCGGCGTCGGCGAGCGCGAGCCCGGGGGTCCAGGCGGTGGCGACCAGGGCCGTGCCGGGCACCCGGCCGCAGTGCAGGCGCAGGCCGGTGTCCGGGGTGCGGTCCAGACCGCAGCCGAAGCAGTCGACCGACCCGTCCGGCGGAGCCGCCCGGTAGGCCTCGGCGGCGGCCAGGGCCTGCTCCCAGGACGGGGCCGCCGGGACCTCGACCGTCGGCTCGGCGGGAGTGGCCGCGGCCAGCAGGTCCGTGCCGTCGGTCAGCTCGGCGCCGCCGCCGGCGGTCGGGGCGAGCCGGACCGGGGCGTCGGTGGGCACGGGCCGGCGGAAGTCCACCCGCACGGTCTTCGCGGCGGCGTGTGCGGCCAGCACCCCGGCGACGTACCCGCCGAAGGCGACTCCGGGATATCCGCAGAGGAGGCCGGGAACCGTGATCGTCTCGAAGTCGGTCATGACCGACACCTCATCACACGCGCCGGGTCGGGTGGCAGAGCGGCAACCTTTGCCGCCGTGCGTTCGTCCTCCATTCTTGGACGGACGCGTGCGCGGACGCGTGCAGGGTTTCGGAGGTGGCGGGATGGCTCAGCAGCCGTGGGGACAGCAGTACCCGGTACACCCGCCCGCGTCCCCGTACGGCGCGTCGCCCGCGCCGCCGGGGCAGGCCTGGCCGCCCGCGCAGGTCCCGCCGTCCGCGATGCGCGCCTCGCACACCGACCGCGACCGCACGGTGGACGTCCTCAAGGCTGCCTTCGCGGAGGGCCGGCTCTCCCGCGAGGAGTACGGGCAGCGCTTCGACGCGGCCTCGCAGGCGCAGACCTACGGTCAGCTCGCGCAGCTGGTGGCCGATCTGCCGGCCGGGCCGATGGCCGTCCCCTACGGTGCCGCCGGGCCGGCGGCACCGGCCTTCGCCGGGCATCCGGCGCCGATGCCCGTGCCCGTGGCGATGCCCGTGCCCGTGGCGATGCCCATGCCCATGCCGGCGCGGCGGGTCAACGGGATGGCGATCGCCTCACTCGTTCTGGGTGTGCTGTGTCTGCCGACCCTTGGCATGGCCGCCCCCGGCGCCGTGATCACCGGCCACATCGCCAAGGCGCAGATCCGCGCCCGTGGCGAGGAGGGCGAGGCCCCGGCGACGCTCGGCCTGGCACTCGGCTGGCTGGCGATGGGCGGCTGGACACTGCTCTTCGTGCTGGCGGGTTTCGGCGCGCTCGGCTGAGCCAGCGTTGCGGAACCGATGCCTCCGTATCCGTCGATTCCCTGAGGCGGCCAGATAGTATGCCCGGCAGCGCGAGTCTGTACGCCTGCCAGTGAAGGCCGGAACCGCCCGCACCGTCACCCCCCGACCCGCCGCCCACCCAGGGCACCGGAGCGGCGGGCGCGGATGCCCGGCCGAGACTTGCTGTCCGACGGCGCCCGGCGTCGGGCCGAGCACCGACCAGCAGTAGGGACACCGTCAGTGACAGTCAGCACCGAGGCGTCGGCGGGCGCGCCCCCCGACACCCCGAGCAGACCGGCCGCCGGCCACGCCCCCGCGCTCCCGGCCGCCGTCCCGACCCCCGGCCGCCCGGTGCGCGGCCCGCGCTCCCGCGGTGGCCTCCTGCTGCTGGAAGCCGCCGTGGCGTTCGGCGCCGCACTGGTCCTGCCGGTGCTGGCCCGCAGCTTCAAGCTCGACCCGCTCAACCGGATCGCCCAGGTCAGCGGCCTCGCCGGGCTCCAGCTGCGGTTCGCCCTCCTCGGGCTGCTGCTCGTCGCCGCGGTGGTGCTCGCGATGCAGCGGCGCCGCGGCCGCCACTTCGACCTGGCCACCCGACTCGCCTCCGCCGGCATCGCGGGCCTGGCCAGCGGTTTCGTCGCCGGGGGCGTGGTGATCGCCCTGCTCGGTACGCCGTGGCCGATGTTCGGCCTCAACGGCGACAGCGGCCGCATCGTCGAATGGGCCCACGCCGTCGCCAACGGCCGCCCGTCAGGCTCGCCCGTCTACCCGCCGCTGCCCCTCTACACCCTCGGCTACTACGCCGAGTGGTTCCACGGCGGCAACACCGCGTACGCCTTCAAGGACCTGCAGATCCTCGGCACCGCCGCGTTCGGACCGCTGGTCTACCTGGCCTGGCGCATGCTGCTGAGCCCCGTCCGGGCGCTGGCCTTCGGCGTGGTCCCCGCCTTCGCGCTGATCGACTCGTACAAGCCCTACAGCCAGACGGTGCTGGTGCTGCTGGTACCGGTGCTGGTGGCGATGGTGGTGACCCTGCACCGAAGCGGCACCCGGAACTGGCGTTCGGTGCTGCTCAAGGGTGCCGGGTTCGGCGCCGTCCTGGGCGTGCTCTTCCTCGCCTACTCGGGCTGGTTCCTGTGGAGCGCGGCCGGTGTGTTCTTCGCCGCCCTGCTGTACTTCCCGTGGCGGACCGGGCCGGCCAAGGGCGCGGCGTTCATGGGGGCCGCGCTGGGCGCCTTCCTGGTGGTGGCCGGGCGCTACCTCACGGTCATGCTGATCGAGGGGCAGACCACCAAGGACTACAACTTCCGCTTCGACAACTTCACCGACCCGGCCTACTACCTGATGTGGCGCACCGACATGCCGGGCGAGGTCGGCGACTGGCCGCCGCCCGGGGAGTTCGGCGGGGTCGGGCTGTTCGCGCTGGTGACGTTCCTCTGCCTGGGCGCGGCGATCTGGCTGGGCCTGCGCAAGCCGCTGGTGATCACCATCGCCGCCATGTTCATCAGTGCCTGGGTGATGCGCATGTACATCGCCTCGCACATGTACGAGACGCAGACCGTCCAGCTGTACACCCGCACCAACAACCAGCTGCTCTACTGCGGGCTGATCCTGTGCGCGCTCGTGGCCCACTTGGTCTCCCAGCGGCTGGCCGGGCGTTCCGCTTCCGCCTCTGCTTCTGCTTCTGCTCCCGCTTCCGCGGTGACGGCCGGCGGCTCGCGCGGCGCCGGCTTCCCCGGCCGGGAGGGCGCGGTGATCGGGACGCTGTGCGCGCTCCTGCTGCTGCTCGGTACCGTTTCCTCGTCGATGTCCGACCGCTTCATGCCCGCGCAGGACGGTACGTACCGGATCCTGCCGTGGGTGTCGCACACCATCCGGATGCAGGACGGGACGTGCCCGAAGTTCGCGCCCGAGGGGCTGTGCTCCAAGGACGGCGACCAGGGCTGGCTGAGCTACATCCGATGACCAGAGGGAACCGATGATCTCCGTATTGAGGCGGGCGGCCGACCGGGCGGCCCGGACCCCCAAACGGCTCTGGGCCACGGCCTTCGTGCTGTTCTTCGCACTGTCGGCCTCCTGGTCGGTGGCCACCCCGCTCGGCGGCTCCCCCGACGAGCACGCCCACTTCATCCGTGCCGCGGCCGTCGCCCGGGGCCAGATCAACGGCTCCGAGGTGATGGTTCCGCACGTGGTGGCGGGCATCGAGGGGCATTTCGCCGAGACCGGGGTCAGGCTCCCGCAGTGGTACGCGGAGCTGCCCACGCAGCACGACTGCTACGCCTGGCAGGAGGGCACGCCCGCGTCCTGCGCGCCGGCCATCGGGCAGTCCGGGAAGACCGTCCAGGTCACCACCGCGGCCGGCCGCTACCACCCGGCCTACTACCTGGCCACGGGCTGGCCGAGCCTGCTGGTCAAGGGGCCGAACGCGCTGTACCTGATGCGGCTGGTGTCGGCGGCGCTCTGCTCCGCGCTGCTCGCCAGCGCCGTGGTCACCGCCGCGGAGTGGCGGCGCCGCTCGGTGGCGCTGCTCGGCGTGTTCGCCGCCGTCACGCCCATGGCGCTGTACATGGGGGGCATGGTCAACCCCAGCGGCGGTGAGATCGCCGCCGGGGTCCTGGTGTGGACGGCCCTGCTGTCGGTGCTGATGGTCCCCGACCGGCAGTTGCTGAACCGGCGGCTCGCCCGGGTCGGCATCGGCGGCCTGGTGCTGATCAACATCCGTCCGCTCGGCCTGATCTGGTTCGCCGGCGCGGTCTTCTTCGCCCTGCTCCTCCAGCAGCGGGGCGTCCTCGGCCAGGTGCTGCGCAGCAAGGCGCTGTGGGTGTGGACGGGGCTGCTCGGCGTGGCCACGGCCGGTGCCCTGCTGTGGGCGGGCGCCCACCCGGACAACTCGGTGATCAACACGCCCAAGACGCTCACCATGAAGGAAGCCGCACGGCAGACCTTCGGCAACACCGAGACGTACGTCCACCAGATGCTCGGCTACTTCGGCTGGCTGGACACCCCGGCGCCGGCCTTCACCTGGCTGGTGTGGCTGGGCGTGCTCGCGGTCCTAATCGCGCTGGGGCTCGCCTACGGGCGGGGGCGCGAGGTGGTGGCGCTGCTCGGCATGCTCCTGGCGGTCGTGGTGGTGCCGGTGGTGGCGCAGACGCTCCAGGCGGAGAAGCTCGGCATGGTGTGGCAGGGCCGCTACCTGCTGCCCTTCGCCGTGGGCCTGCCACTGATGGCCGTGCTGACCGCTGCGAGCCGGTCGCCCGAAGGGCCCGAAGGGCCCGGAGGGGGCTTCCCCTGGCGTCGGCTGACCGGCTTCGCGGTGGCCGGGCTGGCGCTCGCCAACGCGGCCGCGTTCTTCTGGACGCTGCGGCGCTTCGCGGTCGGCACCTCCGGCCCCTGGGTGCCGTTCGCGGCGCACTGGGCGCCGCCGGGCGGCTGGGTGCTGTGGACCGCGGTGTACACGGCCGCGGCGTTCGCGCTGGTGCTGCCGGCGCTGGCGCGGGACTGGGAGTCCGATGTGCCGGGGGGCCGCCCGGAGCAGGACGATGCCGCCGCCCGCCCGTCGCAGCACCGTCCGAGGGTGCCGGCGGCCCGCTGAACCGCCTGACCGCCTGACCGCCTACCGCCTGACCGCCCGACCACGACGACCGTCCGACCACACGACCGCCTGACCGGGCGCCGGCGCCACGGTGCCCCGGTCAGGCAGTGATCTCGGCCGTCGCCAGCGTCGGGGTGCGGTCGTCCGCCTCGGCGAGCAGGGCGCCCCCGGGAGCCCAGATCGCGGCCCGCCCGCAGCCGGTCCACGGGCCGGCCGGTCCGACGTGGTTGGCGAGGACCACGTACAGGCCGTGCTCCCTCGCCAGCACGGCGTGGACCGCGGCGCGTTCCTCGGTCCCGCTGCCCGTCCCGTACAGGGAGGAGGCGAGGTGGACGCGGCAGCCGGCCGCCGCCGCGCGGCCGGCGAGCTCGGGGAAGTGGTTGTCGAAGCAGATGCCGAGCGAGAAGCGGATCCCGCCGAGCTCGAAGTGCCCGTCGCAGCCGCCCGCCGTGAAGGTGTCCTGCTCCTGCTGGTACAGGTGCTGCTTGGCGTACGTGGTGACATGCCCGCCGTCCGCCCCGTAGACCAGCGTCGCGATGGCGGGCCGCGGGCCGCCGGTGCGCAGCGCGACGTTGACGGCGACGGCGGTGCCGGCGGACCGGAGCGGGTCGAGCCGGGGGTCGTCCGGGTCGGCGATCCACAGGCCCGGGTCGGCGGCCACGGCGGCCAGCTCGTAGCCGGTGAGCGTGAGCTCGGGGAACACCACGAGCCCGGCGCCCGCGTCCCGGGCCTCGGCGGCGAGGGCGGCGGCCCGTGCGGTGTTGCCGGGAACGTCGGCGGGTATGCAGGTCAGCTGCGCTGCGGCGATCTTCATGCGTTCAGGATGCCGGACCGCGGACGGCGGGTGGCCGGAAAGCACCCCTGGAACCGGCCCGGAGGCGGGGTCGGGGGTCAGCGCGGCGGCTCGGCGGCGGTCACCTGGCGGTGCGCCAGCTCGGCGAGCCGCGCCTGTCCGCCCTTGCCGGGGTGGAACCAGTCCCAGTGGCTCAACTGCTCGGCGGCGAAGGGGTACTGGAACACCGCGCCGCCGTCGTAGCGGCACAGCGCGTCCTTCGCGCACACCTCGCGGAGTACCTCGTTGTACTCGACCACCCGCGCCCGCACCTGCTCGCGCCGGGCCGTCGCCGCTGCCGCGGACGACAGCGGATCCGCGAGCATCGACTGGCAGATGCCCAGCTTCCACACCTGCCGCACCATCGGGCTGTCCTTGCCCTGCTGCCACAGCCGCTGGAGGTCCGGCACGCTGGAGACGTACACCTGGGAGGCGGGCGAGGCCGTCCGCAGTGCGCCGAGGGCCTTCTCGAAGCCCGTCCGGAACTCCGCCACCGGGGTCATCGCCGCGGCTGACGGGCGGCACGCGTCGTTCGAGCCGACCATGACCGTGACCAGGTCGGGCTTGTGCCCGGCGGCCGAGGCCAGCTGTCCTTCGAGGTCCGCCATCCGCGAGCCGGTGACCGCATGGTTCCAACTGCGCCCCGCCACCTGCGCGTCGCCGAGCAGCCGCGCGGCGAGCGAGCGGACCGCCGGATCGCTCCCGGTGGCCCAGGAGACCTCCGGGCAGTCGGCCAGTACCGAACAGGCGTCGAACCCCCGGGTGATGGAGTCGCCGACGGCCGCGATCGACGCGGGCGCGGTGTTCCAGCGCGGTCCGGCCTGAGCGCCCCGCTCGCCCTGCTCGGGCGTGGCGGCCGCCTGACACCCGGTCAGCACCCCGGCCAGGAAGGCCATGGCCGCACCCGTGCCCGCGCGTGTGCGTCGCGTGCGGTGTCCGGGAGCGGTGGTGCGCATCGGGTGGTCCCCTCCTCGTCGCCCCGCGTCCTCACGGGGGCGTCCTGCTGAGTGAAAGCTCTGTGTTTGGCGGCCTCGGACCGACCGTACGACACACCCTGGCCCCTGCCGCACGGTAGCTTTTCCCCCGTGGCGTTTCGGCCGCAGGTCCCGCAGCGCGATGTCAGATTATTTCCGTTACATTACAACACGTCACATTCTGTCCGTTTCTGGAGTTTATTCCCGACCTCGTCCCACACTGGAGGTCCCGGTGACGACACGTGGAGTCCTGTACGTGCATTCCGCACCGCGCGCGCTCTGCCCGCACGTGGAATGGGCTGTTGCGGGCGTGCTCGGGGTGCGGGTGAACCTCGACTGGATCCGGCAGCCCGCCTCTCCGGGCACCTGGAGAGCCGAGTTCTCCTGGCAGGCCGAGGCGGGTACCGCGTCGAAGCTCGCCTCCGCACTGCGCGGCTGGCACCTGTTGCGCTTCGAGGTGACCGCGGAACCCTGCGCCACTGCCGAGGGCGAGCGCTACAGCTCCACACCGGACCTCGGCATCTTCCACGCCGTCACCGGCCTGCACGGCGACATCCTGATCCCCGAGGACCGGCTGCGCGCCGCCCTCGCCCGCTCCGCACGCGGCGAGGCCGACCTGGAAGCGGAGATCTCCCGGCTGCTCGGCAAGCCCTGGGACGACGAACTGGAGCCCTTCCGCTACGCCGGCGAGGGCGCCCCGGTGCGCTGGCTCCACCAGGTCGTCTAGCCGCCCGACCGGGCAGGATGCCATGCGAGAGGCCCACCCGGGGATCCCGGGTGGGCCTCATGCGCGTACGGGGGGCGGCGCGTCCGCGGCGCGAAGGCGGCGGACGGTGCCGTGTCAGCCTCAGACGCTGCGGAACCCCAGCGTGACGTTGTGGCCGCCGAAGCCGAACGAGTTGTTGATCGCGGCGATCGGGCCCTCGGCGGGCAGCTTGCGCGGCTCGCCGCGGACGATGTCCGCGGCGATGTCCTCGTCCAGCTCGTCGATGTTGATGGTCGGCGGGGCCGTCCGGTGGTAGACCGCCAGCACGGTCGCGACGGTCTCGATACCGCCGGCGCCGCCCAGCAGGTGGCCGGTCATCGACTTGGTCGCGGAGATCGCGACGTGGTCGAGGTCGTCGCCCAGGACCTTGCGCAGGGCCTTCACCTCGGCCGTGTCGCCCTGCGGGGTCGACGTGGCGTGCGCGTTCACGTGGACCAGCTCGGCCGGGTTCAGGCCGGTGTTGTCGAGCAGGTTCTGCACGGCGGCGGCGACGCCGCGGCCGGTCGGCTCCGGCTGCGCGATGTGGTGGCTGTCCGCGGACAGGCCCTGGCCCAGCACCTCGCAGTAGACGCGGGCGCCGCGCGCCGCGGCGTGCTCCGCGGACTCCAGCACCACGACGCCCGCGCCCTCGCCGAGGACGAAGCCGTCACGGGCCTTGTCGTACGGGCGCGAGGCCGACTCGGGGTTCTCGTTGTTCTTCGACATCGCCATCATGTTGGCGAACGCGGCGATCGGCAGCGGGTGGATCGCCGCCTCGGTGCCGCCCGCGACGACCACGTCGGCGCGGCCGGTGCGGATCATCTCGACGGCGTAGCCGATGGCCTCGGCGCCGGAGGCGCAGGCGCTGACCGGAGTGTGCACGCCCGCCTGGGCGTTGACCTCCAGGCCGACGTTGGCCGACGGGCCGTTCGGCATGAGCATGGGGACGGTGTGCGGGGAAACCCGGCGCACACCCTTTTCCTTCAGTACGTCGTACTGGTCGAGCAGAGTGGTGACACCGCCGATGCCGGAGGCGATCACGGTGCCCAGGCGCTCCGGCGCGACGGACTCGTCCTCGCCCGCCGGGGCCTTGTAGCCGGCGTCGGCCCAGGCCTCGCGGGCTGCGATGACGGCGAACTGGGCCGAGCGGTCCAGCTTGCGCGCCAGCGGCTTCGGGAGGACCTCGCTCGGGTCGACAGCGACCGGGGCGGCAATACGGACCGGGAGGTCGGCGAAGCGCTCGCCCTCCAGGGGCTTGACGCCGGAACGGCCGGCGAGCAGACCTTCCCAGGTCGAAGCGCTGTCGCCACCCAGCGGAGTGGTTGCGCCGATACCGGTGACGACCACGGTGCGATTGGTCGGGCTCACAGGAATTCTTTCTCCACGTCTCAGGGGGTGCTGAATTGTCACGGCGCCACCGCCGGGTGGCGACAAACGCTCGTCAGGCTCAGGCCTGGTGCTTCAGGATGTAGTCGGCAGCGTCACCGACGGTCCGGAGGCCCTTGACGTCCTCGTCCGGGATCTTGACGTCGAAGCGCTCTTCGGCGGCGACGACGACCTCGACCATGGAGAGGGAGTCGACGTCCAGGTCGTCGGTGAACGACTTGTCGATCTCGACGTCCTCGACCGGGATACCGGCGATCTCGTTGACGATCTCCGCCAGACCCTCGACGATCTCTTCCTGCGTGGCGGCCATGTGGCGCTCCTTCTGTAGCTGACTGCGGTGAAACAGGCCCGGATGTGGTTCCGGGCCCTAGGGGAGGGTAACGACCGTCGCGGCGTAGACGAGCCCCGCCCCGAAGCCGATGACGAGCGCGGTGTCGCCGCTCTTCGCCGCTCCGGTCGCCAGGAGCCGCTCCATTGCGAGCGGGATCGAGGCGGCCGAGGTGTTGCCGGTGGTTTCCACGTCACGGGCGACCGTGACGTGCTCCGGCAGCTTGAGGGTCTTCACCATCGAGTCGATGATCCGCATGTTGGCCTGGTGCGGAATGAAGACGTCCAGGTCGTCCGGGGTGATCCCGGCGGCGTCGAGCGCCTGCTGGGCCACCTTGGCCATCTCGAAGACGGCCCAGCGGAACACCGCCTGGCCCTCCTGCGTGATGGCCGGGAACTTCTCGCCGGCATCCTTGCCGAGGTACTCGTCCCACGGCACGGTCTGCTTGATCGTCTCGGACTTGTCGCCCTCCGAGCCCCACACCGTGGGGCCTATGGCCGGCACGTCCGAGGGGCCGACGACCACGGCGCCGGCGCCGTCGCCGAACAGGAAGGCCGTCGCGCGGTCCTCCAGGTCGGTCAGGTCCGACAGCCGCTCCACGCCGATGACGAGCACGTACGGGGCCGAGCCCTCGATCACGAGGCCCTTGGCGAGGGTCAGGCCGTAGCCGAAGCCGGCGCAGCCCGCGGAGATGTCGAACGCGGCCGGCTTGACCGCGCCGATCCGGTGCGCGATCTCGGTCGCGACCGCCGGGGTCTGCCGGAAGTGCGAGACCGTCGAGACGATCACGGCGCCGACCTGCTCGGGGGAGATCCCGGCATCGGCCAGCGCCTTGCCGGAGGCCTCCACCGACATCGCGGCGACGGTCTCCTCGGCCGAGGCCCAGTGCCGGCTCGCGATGCCCGAGCGGGAGCGGATCCATTCGTCGGAGGAGTCGATCTTCTCCAGGATGACGTCGTTGGGGACCACCCGGGACGGGCGGTAGCCGCCGACGCCGAGGATGCGGGCGTACGGGGAGCCCTGGGCAGGCTTGATCTTCGACATGCTGTGTGGGCTCCTTCTCTCAGGCCGTGTGCTCGGCGATGAGCGCCGCGGCCTTCTGGAGATCGTCCGGGGTCTTCAGGGCCACGTTCGGCACGCCCTTGAGCGCACGCTTGGCCAGACCCGTCAGGGTGCCGCCCGGGCTGAGCTCGATGAGCCCGGTGACGCCGAGGTCGGCGAACGTCTCCATGCACAGGTCCCAGCGGACCGGGTTCGCGACCTGGCCCACCAGGCGGGCGACGACGTCGGCGCCCGAGGTGACGACCTGGCCGTCCTTGTTCGAGACGTACTTCAGCTTCGGGTCGGCCGGTTCGAGGGCCTTGGCGGCCTCGTCCAGCGTCGTGACCGCGGGAGCCATGTGGTGCGTGTGGAAGGCGCCCGCGACCTGTAGCGCGACGACCTTCATGGCACCCTCGGGCTTCTCGGCGACCAGGGCGTCGATCTGCTCCTTGGTGCCGGCGGCCACGATCTGGCCCGCGCCGTTGATGTTGGCGGGGGTCAGGCCCAGCTTCTCCAGGTGCGCGACGACCACGTCGCGGTCACCGCCCAGTACCGCGGCCATGCCGGTCTCGGTGACGGCGGCGGCCTCGGCCATCGCCAGCCCCCGGGTCCGTACGAAGGACAGCGCGTCGGCCTCGGAGAGCACACCCGCGTACGCGGCAGCGGTGATCTCGCCGACGCTGTGGCCCGCGACGGCACCGAAGGCCGTACGGGAGCCCAGCTCCGAAGCGGCGAGCAGGCCCGCGGCGACCAGCAGCGGCTGGGCCACGGCCGTGTCGCGGATCTCGTCCGCGTCCGCCTTCGTGCCGTAATGGGCGAGGTCGAGCCCGATGGCGGTCGACCACTCGGCGACGCGGTCAGCGGCGCCGGGCAGTTCGAGCCAGGGGGTCAGGAAGCCGGGCGTCTGTGCGCCTTGGCCGGGAGCGACGAGTACGAGCACCCTCACACTCTCTCTTGTCGAGGGTCCCAGCCGCCCGTGGGGACAGGGACCAAGAACCGTCAGGGTAATTGTTGAAGTCCGACAAAAGTCTAGGACTGCTGATCGTTGTCGGCCAGACGCCCGAGGATCAAGGCGATCCGCAGTGTGAACGCCGAGCGGACATCAGAAGGCGACCAGCCGGTGACGTCGGTCACACGTCGGAGCCGGTAGCGCACCGTGTTCGGGTGCACGAACAGCATCCGTGCCGCCCCCTCCAGGCTGCTCGCCTGCTCCAGGTAGACGCTCAGCGTCTCCAGCAGCGCCGACCCCGCCTCCTCCAGCGGTCTGTAGATCTCCTCCACCAGCTGCTCCCGGGCAGAGGGATCCGAGGCGATCGCGCGCTCGGGCAGGAGATCGTCCGCGAGCACCGGCCGCGGGGCGTCCTGCCAGGCCGAGCAGGCCTTCAGACCGGCCGCGGCCGCCTGCGCGGACTTCGTCGCGTTCAGCAGGTCCGCGACCACCGGGCCCGCGACCACCGGGCCCGCCGCGAACGGTCCGATCAGCGACTTCGCCACCTGCAGCGGGTTGTCGCTGCCGCCAGCGATCACCACCAGGCGGTCGCCGAGCACCCCGGTGAGCACCTGCAGTTTGTGGTGCCGGGCCGCCCGCCGGATGGCCTCGACCGTCAGCTCGCTGTCGCCCTCCGGCGCGGTGCCGAGCACCACGCACACGTGCTCCGGCGAGTTCCAGCCGAGGGCCGCGGCCCGGGAGAGCGCGCCCTCGTCGGCCTCCCCGGACAGCACCGCGTTCACCACCAGGGACTCCAGCCGGGCGTCCCACGCCCCGCGCGCCTCGGCGGCCTGCGCGTACACCTGGGCCGTCGCGAACGCGATCTCCCGGGCGTACACCAGCAGTGCCTCACGCAGGATCGACTCGTCGCCCGGGGCCGCCACCTCCTCGATCGCGGCCTCCATGACCTCGATCGTGGTGCGGACCATCTCGACGGTCTGGCGCAGCGTGATCGCCCGGGTCAGCTCACGCGGAGCCGTCCCGAACACATCGGTGGAGATCGCCTGCGGGGTCTCGGGGTGCCGGAACCATTCGGTGAACGCGGCGATGCCGGCCTGGGCGACCAGGCCGATCCAGGACCGGTTCTCCGGGGGCATCGCCCGGTACCACGGCAGGGTCTCGTCCATGCGCGCGATGGCGTTCGCGGCGAGCCGGCCGGAGGACTTCTCCAGTCGGCGCAGCGTCGCGGTATGCGGATGGGCGGCAGCGGGATGCGCGGGGGAATGCTCACGTTCGGGTTGGGGCACGGGACAAGACTGCCTTATCGGGACGGCGGCGCGGAGTGCGCCCTCACACCCAAGGTCTACCGTGGGTCCATGATTGATGTACGCCGCGGTGCCGACCGGTACCCGGGCGGGGATCCCGACGCGGGGATCACCACCCGGCACGCCTTCTCGTTCGGCAGCGTCTACGACCCGGACAACCTGCGCTTCGGCCCGATGCTGGCCTGCAACGAGGAGGCCCTCGCCCCGGGCGCCGGATTCGACGAGCACCCGCACAGCCACACCGAGATCGTCACCTGGGTCATCGAGGGTGAGCTGACGCACAAGGGAAGCACCACCGGCGAGGAGGCCGTGGTCCGCCACGGCGACGTACAGCACCTCGGCGCCGGATCCGGCGCCCGGCACGTCGAGCGCAACGACGGCACCGAGCGGCTGCGCTTCGTGCAGACCTGGCTCGCGCCGCTGGCCCCCGGCGGGGAGCCCGCGTACCGGCTCGTCCGCGGCCTGGCCGACGACACCCCGTACGAGGTCCCCACGGCCGGTGCCGTCCTGCACGTGCGGCGGCCGGGCGCGGGCGAGCACGTCGCGGTCCCCGCCGCGGAGCGGGTCTACCTGCACGTGGTGCGCGGCGACCTGCGGCTGGACGGGGTGGAGCTCGGTCCCGGGGACTCGGCCAGGATCACCGGCGAGCAGGGCCTGCGGGCCGTGGCCGGGTCCCCGGGGGAGCTACTGATCTGGGAGCTTCCGTAGCTCAGCGGTGGATCTCGAAGCCGCGCGCCGCCACCACGCCGTCCGTGAACGGGGGCCAGGCCTCCACGGCCCACGGGCCGAAGGGGCGGTCCGTCAGCACCACGCACGCGGCCCGCACCTGCGGGTCCACCCACAGGAAGGTGCCCGCCTGGCCGAAGTGGCCGAAGGTGCGCGGCGAGGAGGAGGCGCCCGTCCAGTGCGGGCTCTTGGTGCCGCGGATCTCCAGGCCGAGCCCGAAGTCGTTGGGGGACTGGTGCCCGTACCCGGGGAGCACGCCCTTCAGGCCGGGGTGGACGACGGTGGTGGCCTCGGCGACGGTGCGCACGTCGAGCAGGCGCGGGGCCTGGAGCTCGGCGGCGAAGCGGACCAGGTCCGACACCGTGGAGACGCCGTCCTTGGCGGGCGAGCCCTCCAGGGTGGTCGAGGCCATGCCCAGCGGCTCGAACACCGCCTGGTGCACGTACTCGGCGAAGGGGATGCCGGTGGCCTTGGTGATGTGGTCGCCGAGCACCTCGAAGCCGGCGTTCGAGTACAGCCGGCGGGTGCCGGGCGGGGCCATGACGCGGTGCTCGTCGAAGGCCAGGCCGCTGGTGTGCGCCAGCAGGTGACGGACCGTCGAACCCTCGGGGCCTGCGGGCTCGTCCAGCTCGACCGCCCCCTCCTCGTACGCGACGAGGGCGGCGTACGCCGCGAGCGGCTTGGTCACCGAGGCCAGGGCGAACCGGTGGTCGACGGGCCCGTGGGAGGCCGCGAGAGTCCCGTCGGCGCGGACGACGGCCGCAGCCGCGGTCGGTACGGGCCAGCTGTCGATGGCCTCCAGGCCGTACAGGGTGTCCATGCTCTCCATGCCGCCGAGCCTACTTGCTTGGAGTGCACTCAAGGGTTCTAGCGTGGGCGCCATGAGCCTGACAGGGACGCAGACGCGGTACACGATCAGCGAGGTCGAGGCCCTGACCGGCCTGAGCCAGCACACCCTGCGCTGGTACGAGCGGATCGGCCTGATGCCGCACGTGGACCGGTCCCACTCGGGCCAGCGGCGCTTCAGCGACGCCGATCTGCGGTGGCTGTCCTTCGTGGGCAAGCTGCGCGCCACGGGGATGTCGGTGGCCGACATGGTCACCTATGCCGAACTGGTCCGCGAGGGCGAGCACACCGTCGACCGGCGGCGCGAACTGCTGGAGCGGACCCGGCGCGAGGTGCGGGCGCGGATCACGGAACTGACCGACGCGCTCGCGGTACTGGACTTCAAGATCGAGCTTTATACGGGGAAGGCGGCACGCCAGTGACGCAGAACACCACCATCGAGCAGGCCGAACTCGGCAAGGGCGGCCCGCGGGTCGGCATCCAGGGTCTCGGCTGCATGGGCATGAGCGAGTTCTACGGGGAGACGGACGAGGCGGCGGCCCGCGCGACGCTCCGGGCGGCGCTCGACGCCGGGGTCACCCTCTTCGACACCGCGGACATCTACGGACGGGGCCGCAACGAGGAGTTCATCGCGCCGTTCGTCGCCGCGCACCGCGAGGAGATCACCCTCGCCACCAAGTTCGGCATCGAGCGCACCGACGACCCGCACCACCGCGGCATACGCAACGACCGCGGGTACATCCGCAGGGCGGTCGAGGACAGCCTCCGGCGGCTCGGGACCGAGGTGATCGACCTGTACTACATGCACCGCCACGACCCGTCGGTACCGTTCGCCGAGTCCGTGGGCGCCATGGCGGAGCTGGTGCAGGAGGGCAAGGTGCGCCACCTGGGGCTCAGCGAAGTCACCGGCGCGGAGCTGCGGGAGGCGTACGCCGTGCACCCGATCGCGGCCCTCCAGTCGGAGTGGTCCCTGTTCAGCCGGGACGTGGAGCGCAGCGCGGTGGGCGCGGCGGCCGAGCTCGGCGTGGCCTTCGTGCCGTACTCCCCGCTCGGCCGCGGCTTCCTGACCGGCGCGTTCGCCGATGCGGCGGAGCTGTCGGAGGGCGACTTCCGCGTCTTCCAGCCGCGGTTCACCGGTGACAACGCCAAGGCCAACGCGGCCCTGCTGGAGCCGGTGCGGCAGGTCGCGCGGGCCCACGGTGCCACCCCGGCGCAGATCGCGCTGGCCTGGGTGCAGCAGCGGGCGCAGGTGCACGGACTGACGGTGGTCCCGATCCCGGGCACCCGCAGGCCGGAGCGGCTCGCGGAGAACGCCGCCGCGACCCGCATCACGCTGACCGGGCCGGAGCTGGCCCTGCTGGAGCCGGTCGCCGGGCGGGTCGCGGGGGACCGCTACCCGGACATGACCTTCACCTCGGCGGCCCGCGAGGCGTAGCCGCGACGAGGGGGCGGGCCCGACGAGCGGTCGGAGGTACGGGCGCTCCGAGGCGTGGGTGCGTGGGTGCTACGCCTCGGAGAGGCCCGTGGCGAAACGATCCCGCAGGGCCGAGTACTCGGCGTCCGTCAGCAGGCCCGCGCTGTGCAGCTCGCTCAGGTGCTGCAGGCGCTCGTCCGTGCGCGGCGCCGGGACCGAGGCCACGGGGGTGCGCACGCGCAGACCGGCCAGCACCGCCGCGGCGAACGGCAGCGACTCGTGCACGGCCCCGTACCCGGTGCCGAACACGGCGGTGGCGAGGTCGTGGTCCGGCCGCGAATCCGCCCCGGTGTCATCGCGGCGTATGAGCCGCAGGTGACCGCCCGGCCCCTCCGGCGAACGCCATTCGATTCCGGCCAGCTCCGAGAGCGGGTAACGCTGGTCGCCCGCCTTCCACTTGGTGCCGGTGGCGCCCGTACGCGACCACTGGAAGCTGACGGCCGAGCCGTCGAAGCCCACGCGCGCGTCGTACGCCTTCAGCTGCAGCGGCGGCTCCGCCACCGGCACCAGGAAGCGCTCGGCCGTCTCGTCCGCCTCGGGGCCCAGCCGCTCGCGCAGCCGGTCGGCGAACTCCCTCGCCTGCGCGGCCCGGTCGCCCGGCACCACCAGACGGTACGGGTCGCAGACCGCGCGCAGTTGCCCTGCGGCGGCCTCCATCAGCGGATCCGCGCCCGGTCTCGGAACGGCCTCCAGCACCACCGCGTCGCGTCTGCCCGCGCTGAGGTCCACCACGGACAGTGCCTCGAAGGGGATCCGCCGCGCCCCGAGGACATTCCACAGCCTTGGCGTTCGCATCCCCCGGGCGAAGCGGATGAGCACCGAGTCCGAGTCGAACTCCCAGACGGCATGATTTCCGGCCAGTACGTCACCCATGCGGCACATGGTAAAGGGACACGCCCCTGTGCGTCCCCCTCGGTGCGGGGCCCGATTTCCGGGGCTCTACGCGGGTCAGTGCGTGTCTGTCCCGGAAATTCCACGGCGGCAGGCATCGTCGCCGGTCGCACAGACAACGGAGTCAAAGGTGCCGGTTCCGATTTTGGCGAAGTTGTCCAGGGAGGCCGTGCCTGGCTCGAAATAGCCGGTGTGCCGCTTGGCCCCGGCCGAGGACAGCAGCCGCGCGCCGAACTCCGGCGACACCGGATCCGCCCCGTGCCCCAGACCGCCGACCTCCAAGTGCGGCACGTCCGCGATCCAGTCGTCGGAATCCCGCATGGCCCACACCCGCGCCGAGGTGTCCAGTTCGGCCGCCGAGTCCGCGCGCATGCCCGGGCTGCCCGCCACGACGACGTCCGTCACCCGGCCGGGCAGCGCGCGTGCCGCGACCCCGCACACCACCGATCCGTAGCTGTGGCAGAACAGGGCCACGCTCGCGTCCCCCGGCAGCGACGCCGCGAGGGCCTCCAGCCGTACGGCGCCGTCCTCGGCCATCCGCCCGGTGGCCGCGTCCATGCCGACGCCGGACGGGGCGATGTAGTCGGCCCAGGCGATGACCGCGGTCCGGCTGCCCGGCGCCGCGGCGCGCTCGGCCGCGTACAACGACTGCGCCATTCCCACCGGGGCGGTCAGTCGGCGCTGCGTGCGCTCGAAGGTGAGGACGTCGGTGTCCACGCCGGGGACGATCACAGAGACCCGCTCGGCCTCGTCGAGGTCGCCGAAGACCTCGGCGACACGGCCGCCGCCGGTGGGGTTGAAGGCGAGGATCTGCCGGCCGGGGTCGGCGAGCGAGGCGAAGCGGTGGGCCCGTCGGCCGGCCGTGTTGCGGTCGGCCGGGGTCAGGCTGACGTCGCGGCTGCGGGCCTGCTCGGCTGCCCCGGCCAGCCCGAGGGCGCGCAGGTTGGCGCGGTAGCGCAGCGCGACGGGGGCTCCGTCGAGGTTGCCGACGACGAACGGGTGGGCCTCGGCGAGCCGGACCTGCTGGCCGGGGTCGGTGTCGGCGAAGAACCGGGCCACCGTGCGCACGGGGGCGTCGGCGGGCGGCACGGACCGGCCGCCGATCCGGGCCGTGGACCAGGCGGCGAGGGCGGCGGCCCGGAGCGAGGTGCCGGCATCGGGCCGGTGCACGGTGGTCCAGCCGGTGGTCGCCAGCATGATGAAGACGACCGCCAGCGCGAGCACGGTGCGCAGGACGGCAGGGCGCGGATCGGCGCCGACGGCGGTGGGGTGGGCGAGGCCGGGCAGGTTCACTGGGACCAGCGTATGAGACCGGAACGGGCCCTGAGGCACAGGGTGATGGGGACCACGGGGTGAGCCGGGACACGGTGACCGGGCTCACGGTGACGGGGCTCACGACGGGCGCGGCGGCGACGGGGCCCACGGTGACGGGCCCACGGTGGCGGGGCTCACGGTGACGGGCCCACCGCGAACCGGCCCGTGGTGACCCGGCTCACGTGACCCGCTTCTCAGTGCCAGTCCGCGGCGAGCGCGGGGCCGATCTGGTCGAGGTACGCGTCGGTCATGTCCCGCAGCGAGGCGACGCTGGCGTCGCCACCCTGCCCCCAGAGCCGTCCCGTGACGCGCATCACACCTGAGAACGCGGCGACGGCCACCCGGGGACGCGGGTCGGCGTGCACGTCCAGGCCCTCGCGCTCCGCGATCAGCCGGGCCAGGTGCTCCTCCAGTTCGGTGCAACGGCGCAGGTGGACGGCGAGCAGCGCCGGCGTCGACTCGATGAGCTGGTAGGTGCGCATGTAGAGGTCGAACGGGACCACCTCGGACAGGGCCTCGTCGAGGGTGTCCCACACGTCGCCGACGGCGGCGCGCAGTGCCGCGAGGGGGGCCTCGGCGGCCGGCCGGGCCCGCAGGGCGGCGAGGAGGTGCGATTCGGCCAGGTCCTGGGCGGCGAAGGCGACCTCCTCCTTGTTGGCGAAGTAGCGGAAGAAGGTGCGCTGGGAGACGTCCACGGCGTCGGTGATCTCGTCGACGGTGGTCTGTTCGTACCCCTGCGAGATGAAGAGGAGGAGGGCGGCGCGCAGCAGCGCGTCCCGGGTGCGCTGCTTCTTGCGCTCGCGCAGTCCGGGCGCCGGCGCTGGCCGCTCGTCGGTCATCACCGCGGGAGTCCTTTCGGGGCTGGTTCTGGTTCGGGGCCGGTTCGACCGGTGGGCGCGAAGGGGCCCAACGCGGCGCCCGCGTAGCTGATCTGACGCCGAGTGAGCGGTCAGGGTACCTGTGACGGACCTGACAGCCGCTGCCTCGTTAAGCCGTTTGTGACGTGTCAGTCGCTGTCACTAGCCTGTTCGCATGACTCGTCAGATCACCGTCGACGGCCGGACACCGGTCAAGGTTCCGGGCGGGGCGCCGGCCCGGTCGGGGCTGCGCGGCCATCCCTGGTTAACCCTCTTCGCCGTGGCCATCGGCGTCATGATGGTCACCCTGGACGGCACGATCGTCGCCGTCGCCAACCCCGCGATCCAGAAGGACCTCGGCGCCTCGCTCTCCGACGTCCAGTGGATAACCAACGGCTACCTGCTGGCGCTCGCCGTCTCCCTCATCACCGCCGGCAAGCTCGGTGACCGCTTCGGCCACCGCCAGACCTTCCTCCTCGGCATCGTCGGCTTCGCCGCGGCGTCCGCCGCGATCGGCCTGTCCTCCAGCGTCGAGTTCCTCATCGGCTTCCGCGTGGCCCAGGGCCTGTTCGGCGCCCTGCTGATGCCCGCCGCGCTCGGCCTGCTGCGCGCCACCTTCCCCGCCGAGAAGCTCAACATGGCCATCGGCATCTGGGGCATGGTCATCGGCGCCTCGACCGCGGGCGGGCCCATCGTCGGCGGCCTGCTCGTGGAGCACGTCAGCTGGCAGTCCGTGTTCTTCGTCAACGTGCCCGTAGGCCTCGTCGCCCTGGTCTTCGGCCTGGTCATCCTGCGCGACCACCGCGCCGAGAACGCCCCGCGCTCCTTCGACGTCCCCGGCATCGTGCTGCTGTCGCTCGGGATGTTCTCCCTGGTCTGGGCGCTGATCAAGGCCTCGGAGTGGGGCTGGGACGACAGCCGGACCGTGCTGTTCCTCTTCGGGTCCCTGGTCTGCTTCGTGTTCTTCGCCGTCTGGGAGACCAAGGCCGCCGAGCCACTGATCCCGCCGGGCATGTTCCGCTCGCTGCCGCTGTCCGCGGGCACCGTGCTCATGGTGCTGATGGCGTTCGCCTTCATGGGCGGGCTGTTCTTCGTCACCTTCTACCTGCAGAACGTCCACGGCATGAGCCCCGTCGACAGCGGCCTGCACCTGCTGCCGCTGACCGGCATGATGATCGTCGGCTCGCCGCTGGCCGGGGCCGCCATCACGGCCGTCGGGCCGCGCATCCCGCTCGTGGTCGGCATGGCCGCCACCGCCGCCGCCTGCTTCGGGCTGTCCCGGCTCACCGCGGGCACCGGCACCCTGGAGATGTCGCTGTGGTTCTGCCTCCTCGGCGTGGGCCTCGCCCCCGTCATGGTCGGCGCCACCGAGGTCATCGTCGGCAACGCCCCGCTGGAGCTGTCCGGGGTGGCCGGCGGGCTCCAGCAGGCCGCCATGCAGGTCGGCGGCAGCCTCGGCACCGCCGTCCTCGGTGCGATCATGGCCCGTACGGTCAGTGACTCGTTCGGGGACAACTGGCGCGCCGCGGAGCTGCCGCCGCTCGCCCCGGACCAGCAGGCCCTCGTGGAGAAGGGCGTGCAGGTCGGCATCGCACCGGTCCCGCAGGGCGCGCCGCAGCCCGTCGCCGACGCCATCACCAAGGCGGCGCACGACACCTTCGTCTCCGGCATGAGCACCGCCTTCACCGTCGCCGGCGTCGTCGCGGTCCTCGCCGCGGTCGTGGCCTGCTTCACCAAGCGCGGTGAGAACGCGGGCGCGGGCGCGGGCACGGCCCACGTCTGAGCGGAGGGCACGGGAGCGTCAACCCGCTGTGCTGCACGGTCCCGCCGGACGGTTCCGGCGGGACCGTCGCCTATCCGGGTGGACCCGCCCGCAGCCCCTTCCGCCGGGCCGTCCGCGCAGGTCAGCGTGGTGGCCGAGGCGCTCCGGAACCGGTCCGGGGCGGCACGTCCACAAGGAGTTGACCCGTCATGCGTACGAGTTCCCCCGCAGGTGTCACGTCCGCCCGCGCCACCTCCGGGCGCGCCCACGCGGCCCTGGCCGCTGCCGCCCTGGTGCTGGCCGCCCTCCTGCCCGGCGCGTCCGGCACCGCGCACGCCGCGCACGCCGCGCACGCCGCGCACGCCGCGCACGCCGCGCACGCCGCTCCCGGCGGGCCCGCCCGGCCCGCCGCGGGCCCGCCACCGAAGCGGGCGGTGCCCTGCGCGACCGGGCAGCTGTGCCTGTGGGCGCAGCCCGGGTTCAGGGGCAAGCGGCACACCCACGAGCTGAGCACCCTGGACGTCAACAGCTGCACCGCACTGCCCGCCGGAGCCAGCGCCCAGTCCCTCGTCAACCGCACCGGGCGGCCGGTGACCACCTACCAGTCGGCCGAGTGCGCCGAGACGGGCGAGTTCCAGACCTACCCCGGCGACGGGGTCCAGCTCCCGGAGTCGCCCTACCTGGTGCGCGCTTTCAAGGTGTGGGAACGCTAGCGGACCCCGCCCCCTGCGGCGCCGCGGCGGCCGCAGCCACCGGGCCCGCCCCGGGCGCCTGGGCCGGGACCGCCCCGGCCTGCCCGCCCGGGGCGGTCCCGGCCAGCCGGGCGACCTCGGCGCGCAGGGCCCGTACCTCCGCGGTCAGCTCGGCGATGGCCGCGGTCTGCTCCCGTTCGGCCTGGTCGTCGAACTCGAAGCGGGCGATGAACCAGGCCGCGATGTTCGCGGTGACCACACCGAGCAGGGCGATCCCGGACAGCATCAGCCCCACCGCGAGCACCCGGCCGAGCCCGGTGGTGGGGGAGTGGTCGCCGTACCCCACTGTGGTCATCGTGGTGAAGCTCCACCACACGGCATCGCCCAGGTTCCTGATGTTGCCGTCGGGCGCGTCCCGCTCCACGCTCAGCACGGCGAGGGAGCCGAACATCATCAGCCCGACCACCGCGCCCGCCACGTACGTGGTGAGCCGGATCTGCGGTGCCATCCGGGCACGCCGGCCCACCAGCAGCAGGGTGGACACCAGCCGCAGCAGCCGCAGCGGCTGGATCATCGGCAGCACCACCGCGATCAGGTCCAGCCAGTGGGCGCGGACGAAGGCCTTCTTGGAGGCCGACAGGCCCAGCCGCACCAGGTAGTCCGAGGCGAACGCAGCCCACACCGCCCACTCGGTGACCGTGCACGCACGGTGCACCCGGGCATCGGCCTCGGGGGCCACGATCGGCACGGCATAGGCGACGGCGAACGCCACGGCGAGGACGAGCAGCGGGGTCTGGCTCAGCTGCTCCCACCGCAGCTGGCGGGACGGTTCCTTCATACGGAGCATCGTAAGGAACGAGTAAAGCTCACAGGTCGGCGCAGCGGTGCGGCGGCCGGCGCACGGTGGCGGGGGGGGGGGGGCGCCCCCCCCCCCCCCCCCCCCCCCCCGACCGTCACCTCGCCTCCCGTAGGGCCGCCGGCGCTGCGGCTACGCGTCGCCGCCGGCCGGACCCGGGTCGGCCGCCGCCACGTCCAGCAGCCGGTAGCGGTCCACGGCCTGCTTCAGCGCCGACCGGTCGACCCGGCCCGCCTTGGCGAGCTCGGTCAGCACCGCCAGGACCACCGACTGGGCGTCGATGTGGAAGAACCGTCGTGCCGCACCGCGCGTGTCCGCGAAGCCGAACCCGTCCGCACCCAGCGAGGTGTACGCACCCGGCACCCACCGCGAGATCTGGTCCGGAACCGCCCGCATCCAGTCGGAGACCGCGACGAACGGCCCCTCGCCGGCCGACAGCTTCCGCGTCACGTACGGGACGCGCTGTTCCTCCTCCGGGTGGAGCAGGTTGTGTTCCTCCACCTCCACGGCCTCGCGGCGCAGCTCGTTCCAGGAGGTCGCCGACCAGACGTCCGCCTTGACGTTCCACTCCTCGGCCAGGATCCGCTGCGCCTCCAGGGCCCACGGCACCGCCACGCCCGAAGCCAGGATCTGCGCCGGGACGGAGCCGGACGTGCCCGTGGCCACCCGGTGGATGCCCTTGAGGATGCCGTCCACGTCGACGTTGGCCGGCTCGGCCGGGTGCTGGATCGGCTCGTTGTAGACGGTCAGGTAGTAGAAGACGTCCTCGGCCTCGGGGCCGTACATGCGCCGCAGGCCGTCCTTCACGATGTGCGCGATCTCGTACCCGTAGGCCGGGTCGTAGGCGACGCAGCCCGGGTTCGTCGACGCCAGCAGCTGGGAGTGGCCGTCGGCGTGCTGCAGGCCCTCACCCGTCAGGGTGGTCCGGCCCGCGGTCGCACCGAGCACGAAACCGCGCGCCAGCTGGTCGGCCATCTGCCAGAACTGGTCACCCGTGCGCTGGAAACCGAACATCGAGTAGAAGACGTAGACCGGGATCAGCGGCTCGCCGTGCGTCGCGTACGCCGACCCGGCGGCGATCAGCGAGGCCGTGCAGCCCGCCTCCGAGATGCCGTCGTGCAGCATCTGGCCGGTCGGGGACTCCTTGTACGCCAGCAGCAGGTCGCGGTCGACGGCCTCGTACTGCTGCCCCAGCGGGTTGTAGATCTTGGCGCTCGGGAAGAACGAGTCCATGCCGAAGGTGCGGTACTCGTCCGGCGCGATCAGCACGAACCGCCGACCGATCTCCTTGTCCCGCATCAGGTCCTTCAGCAGCCGGACGAACGCCATCGTCGTGGCGATCGACTGCTGGCCGGAGCCCTTCTTGACCGCGGCGTAGGCCTTGTCGTCCGGCAGCTGCAGCGGCTTGGCGCGCAGCACACGGGTGGGCACGTAGCCGCCCAGGGCCTTGCGCCGGTCGTGCATGTACTGGATCTCGGGCGAGTTGCGACCCGGGTGGTAGTACGGCGGTGCGCCGCTCTCCAGCTGCGCGTCCGTGATCGGGAGGTGCAGGCGGTCGCGGAAGCGCTTGAGGTCGTCGACCGTCAGCTTCTTCATCTGGTGCGTGGCGTTGCGGCCCTCGAAGTTCGGGCCGAGCGTCCAGCCCTTGATCGTCTTGGCCAGGATCACCGTCGGCTGGCCCTTGTGGGCGCGGGCCGCCGCGTACGCCGCGTAGATCTTCTTGTGGTCGTGGCCGCCGCGCCCCAGGTGCAGGATCTGGTCGTCCGTCATGTCCGCGACCATCGCGCGCAGCCGCTGGTCGTCGCCGAAGAAGTGGTCCCGGATGTACGCGCCCGTCTCGGTGGCGTACGTCTGGAACTGGCCGTCCGGGGTCGAGTTCATCTTGTTGACGAGGATGCCGTCGCGGTCCTGCGCCAGCAGCGGGTCCCAGGAACGGTCCCAGATCAGCTTGATGACGTTCCAGCCGGCCCCGCGGAAGATCGACTCCAGCTCCTGGATGACCTTGCCGTTGCCGCGCACCGGGCCGTCGAGGCGCTGCAGGTTGCAGTTGACGACGAAGGTGAGGTTGTCCAGGCCCTCGCGGGCCGCCAGGGACAGCTGGCCCAGCGACTCCGGCTCGTCCATCTCGCCGTCGCCGAGGTACGCCCAAACGTGTGACTTGGAGGTGTCCGCGATCCCGCGCGCCTCCATGTACCGGTTCATCCGGGCCTGGTAGATGGCGCCGATCGGGCCCAGGCCCATCGAGACCGTCGGGAACTCCCAGAAGTCCGGCATCAGCCGCGGGTGCGGGTAGCTGGACAGGCCGTACGGAGCCTTCGACTTCTCCTGGCGGAAGGCGTCGAGCTGCTGCTCCGAGAGCCGGTCCAGCATGTACGCACGGGCGTAGACGCCGGGGGAGGCGTGGCCCTGGAAGAAGATCTGGTCGCCGCCGTCGCCCCCGTCCTTGCCCCGGAAGAAGTGGTTGAAGCCCACGTCGTAGAGGGAGGCCGAGGAGGCGAAGGTGGCGATGTGGCCGCCGACGCCGATGCCCGGGCGCTGGGCCCGGGAGACCATGACGGCCGCGTTCCACCGGGTGGCGTTGAGGATCTTGCGTTCGATCTCCTCGTTGCCCGGGAAGAACGGCTCGTCCTTGGTCGCGATCGTGTTGACGTAGTCCGTGCTGCGCATCTCGGGCACGGCCACGCGCCGCTCGCGGGCCCGCTCGATCAGGCGCAGCATGAGATAGCGGGCCCGCTCCCGGCCGCGCTCGTCGACGGCGGCGTCGAGGGAGTCGAGCCACTCCCGCGTCTCCTCCGGATCGAAGTCCGGGACCTGGCTCGGCAGGCCGCCAATGATGATCGGGTTGCGATCGGATGCGGAAGCCACGCTGTTCCTTCGCTGTCAGGGGAGTCGTGCCTTGGGTTCGCCGCCTCCCATGGTCTTACGCTGGGTCGGAATCGTCATCTTTACCACTGGGTAATCCTTGGAGTCGGGCGATTTGCGATGTCGCCGGCGACGGCTCCGCCCGGACCGCGACCGGGCGCCCGGCCGAACCCCAGACTCGCAAGCATGTTCGATACCTCAAACAGGTAAGAAGTTCCCAGGCGATGTCGAATCAGCTGCAATGGTGTGGGATGAATCACCACGGGGCCGTGCGGGAAGGCTGAAAGTTGCGGCGAGACGGCCGCAATCGTCACCGTTTCGGCGGTCCCGGCGGCCGGGTACTTGCGCGATCCGCCGCGCCCGTGTGGACTACGCCCAATGCTGCGCGTACGCGCGCGGCCGAAGACATTCACCGAACATGAGCAGGAGGCACCCCGTGAGCGCGACCGCGGACCACGCGGAGAGCCTGGCCGCCCGGCTGGGTTTCCAGTCCGAACAGGTGGTCCAGGAGATCGGCTACGACGAAGACGTCGATCAGGAGTTCCGCGATGAGATCGAGGAACTGATCGGCAACGACCTCGTCGACGAGGACTACGACGACGTGGCCGACGCGGTGCTGCTGTGGTTCCGCAACGAGGACGGCGACCTGACCGACGCCCTCGTCGACGCCACGGAGCTGGTCGAGGAAGCCGCGCTGATCCTGCTGCTGACCCCGAAGACGGGCCGCCCCGGCTACGTCGAGGCCAGCGACATCAGCGAGGCCGCCGAGACGGCCGGCCTGTCGCAGACGAGGCCCGTCAGCGTCGGCAAGGAGTGGGCCGCCAGCAAGCTGGTGACCCCCAAGGCCGCCAAGTCCAAGCGCTGAGCGACGCGCCGCAGCCGAGCGCCGCAGCCAAGCGGAGACACACCCCGCCGACCCCCCGTCGGCGGGGTGTGTGCGTCTGCGGGTCCCGGCCCCCTAGGCTGGCCCTGTCACCCGAACAGCCGAACGCAGGGATGCGGGAACGAAAGGGATGCGACAGATGGCCATCGAGATCGGCAGCAAGGCCCCGGACTTCGAGCTCAAGGACAACCACGGCGCCACCGTCCGGCTCTCCGACTTCCGCGGCGAGAAGGCCGTGGTGCTGCTGTTCTACCCGTTCGCCTTCACCGGTGTGTGCACCGGCGAGCTGTGCGAGCTGCGCGACCAGCTGCCCCGCTTCCAGAACGACGAGGTCCAGCTCCTCGCCGTCTCCAACGACTCGGTGCCGACCCTGCGCGTCTTCGCCGAGAAGGAGGGCTTCGACTACCCGCTGCTGTCCGACTTCTGGCCGCACGGCGAGACCTCCCGTGCGTACGGCGTCTTCGACGAGGAGAAGGGCTGCGCCGTCCGCGGCACCTTCATCATCGACAAGGAGGGCGTCGTGCGCTGGACCGTCGTCAACGGGCTGCCCGACGCGCGTGACCTGAACGAGTACATCAAGGCGCTCGACAGCCTGTGACCCCTCGTCCCGTTCCGTCGGGCGCTTCCGCGGGCAAATACCGCGTGGCGGCGGGAACCGGTCACTAGGATCAACACGTTGATCCGGTAGCTCCCCCAGCCCCCGCTGGGAGGGCCCCCATCGCACGACAGGGGCACCGCCCCGGACATGAATTCATTGGAGGACCCGTGGGAGTCAGCCTCAGCAAGGGTGGCAACGTCTCGCTGACCAAGGCCGCGCCGAACCTGACGGCCGTGCTCGTCGGTCTGGGCTGGGACGCTCGCACCACCACCGGTGTCGACTTCGACCTCGACGCCAGCGCGATCCTGACCAACGATCTGGGCAAGGTCACCAGCGACTCGAACTTCGTGTTCTTCAACAACCTGAAGAGCCCGGACGGCTCGGTCGAGCACACCGGTGACAACCTCACCGGTGAGGGCGAGGGCGACGACGAGGCGATCAAGGTGAACCTGGCCGGTGTCCCGGCCGATGTCGCCAAGATCGTCTTCCCCGTCTCGATCTACGAGGCCGACAGCCGCCAGCAGAGCTTCGGTCAGGTGCGCAACGCGTACATCCGCGTCGTGAACCAGGCGGACAACACCGAGCTCGCCCGCTACGACCTCTCCGAGGACGCCTCGACCGAGACCGCCATGGTCTTCGGCGAGCTCTACCGCAACGGTGCGGAGTGGAAGTTCCGCGCCATTGGCCAGGGTTACGCCTCCGGCCTGGCCGGCATTGCGCGGGACTTCGGCGTCAACGTCTGATCCCGCCTGCTGTTCACCCGTCCGGCGCCGTGCACACACCCCGTGTACGGCGCCGGACGCGCTTGCACCACCGCACGTCCCGCGCCACCGCGCCACCGCACCGCAGGCCCGCCCGGCCCACGGAACGGGCCACGACCACCACGTCGTCCGGGGAGGACTTCAACATGGGCGTCACACTCGCCAAGGGGGGCAACGTCTCCCTCTCCAAGGCCGCACCGAACCTCACCCGGGTCCTGGTCGGTCTGGGCTGGGACGCGCGTTCGACGACAGGGGCCGACTTCGACCTCGACGCCAGCGCGCTGATGTGCCGCGACGGCCGGGTCCTGGGGGACCGGTACTTCGTCTTCTACAACAACCTCAAGAGCCCCGAGGGCTCCGTCGAACACACGGGCGACAACCTGACCGGTGAGGGTGACGGCGACGACGAGTCGATCATCGTCGACCTGACCAAGGTGCCCACCGAGGTCGACAAGATCGTCTTCCCCGTCTCCATCCACGAGGCGGACGCCCGCCGGCAGACGTTCGGGCAGGTCACCAATGCCTTCATCCGGGTCGTGAACGAGTCGGACGGCCAGGAGCTGGCGCGCTACGACCTCACGGAGGACGCCTCGACCGAAACCGCAATGATCTTCGGCGAGGTCTACCGGTACGGCGGCGAATGGAAGTTCCGGGCGGTGGGTCAGGGGTACGCGTCGGGCTTGAGGGGCATCGCTCTAGACTTCGGGGTCAACGTTTCGTAAAGCCGTACGAGAACATGGGGTGCCAGTGGTTCTGAAAACCTTCGGCTGGTCGTTCGCCATCACGGCGCTCGGCCTTGCCTTCGCCGCTTGGCAGTGGGGGTGGGAGGCGTTCGGGATCGTACTGATCCTGTCGATCCTCGAGATCTCGCTGTCCTTCGACAATGCGGTCGTCAACGCCGGAGTCCTGAAGAAGATGAATGCCTTCTGGCAGAAGATCTTCCTCACGATCGGCATCCTGATCGCGGTCTTCGGCATGCGGCTGGTGTTCCCCGTGGCCATCGTCGCGATCAGTGCCAAGGTGGGCCCGATCGAGGCCATCGAGCTGGCCCTGGACCACCCGGACCAGTACGAGGCGCTGGTCACCGACGCCCACCCGGCCATCGCGGCGTTCGGTGGCATGTTCCTGTTGATGATCTTCCTCGACTTCGTCTTCGAGGAGCGGGAGCACAAGTGGCTCGCCTGGCTGGAGCGGCCGCTGGCCAAGCTCGGCAAGGTCGACATGCTCTCGGTGTGCATCGCCCTCATCGCCCTGCTGGTCAGCGCGATGACCTTCGCGACGAACGCCCACACCAGCACCGGCCACGCGGACAAGTCCGCCACCGTCCTGCTGGCCGGCGTCGCCGGTCTGATCACCTACCTGATCGTCGGCGGCCTCTCCTCCTACTTCGAGGACAAGCTGGAGGAGGAAGAGGAGCGCGAGCACGAGGAGGAGGAGAAGGCCAAGGCCGAGGGCAAGCAGGTCTCCGCGGTCGGCCTGGCCGGCAAGGCCGCCTTCTTCCTGTTCCTCTACCTGGAGGTCCTCGACGCCTCCTTCTCCTTCGACGGCGTCATCGGCGCCTTCGCCATCACCAACCACATCTTCTGGATGGCGCTCGGCCTCGGCATCGGCGCCATGTACGTCCGCTCGCTCACGGTCTACCTGGTCCGCCAGGGAACCCTGGACGACTACGTCTACCTGGAGCACGGCGCGCACTACGCGATCGGCGCCCTCGCCGTCATCCTGCTCATCACCATCCAGCACGAGATCAGCGAGATCGTCACCGGCCTCATCGGCGTGGTCCTGATCGCCGCATCCTTCTGGTCCTCCGTGCGCCGCAACAAGCGGCTGGAGCTGAAGGGAGCCTCCGCCGAGGCATGACCTCCGCCGAGGCATGACCGCGGCGGTATTGCGGAACGCTCCATGCGGGGCGGCCTGCTGGGTCCACGGACCCGGGGGGCCGCCCCGTCCGCGTAGCCGCGCCCGTGCGGCGGCCCGCGCGGGGACCACAGGGGGATCTCAGGGGATCCCGGCAGTCAGGGGGGACAGGGGATGGGATTCTTCGACGGCATCAGGGGCAGCCGTGCCCTGCAGTTCGACTCGGGCAACGCCTCCTCGGCGATCGAGCTCACCAAGCGGAACCCGACGGTGTCGCTGACCAAGCAGGGGGCCGTCCACGGCAACCTGCGCGTCAACCTGTCCTGGCGGATGCGCAGCTCCGACATCGGCGGCCGCAGCGGCCAGAGCGGGCAGCTGCTGCGGCACCCGTTCAAGCTGTTCAAGCCGGACGTGGTGCAGGCGCACACCCAGGGCATGGTCAACGTCGACCTCGACATCGGCTGCCTGTACGAGCTGGCCGACGGCACCCGGGGCGTCGTCCAGCCGCTGGGCAACCTGCTGGGCGACATCAACAGCCCGCCGTACGTGAAGCTCAGCGGCGACGACCGGTTCGGCGCGCCCTCCGGCGAGACGGTCTTCGTCAACCTCGACCACGCGGACGAGATCAAGCGCCTGCTGGTGTTCGTCTACATCTACGACCAGACCCCGGCCTTCGACCGGACGCACGCCCTGGTCACCCTCTACCCGATCACCGGGCCGCGGATCGAGATCCCGCTGGAGGAGCGGCACCCGCAGGCCCGCTCCTGCGCGGTGGTCTCCCTGGAGCACGTCAAGGGCGAGCTGATCGTGCGCCGCGAGGTGAAGTTCGTGTACGGGTTCCAGGCCGAGCTGGACCGGCTGTACGGGTGGGGCCTGCAGTGGGGGCGGGGCTACAAGAGCACCAACGCCTGACCGCCCCCGGCCCGAACGCCCGGCCCGATCGCCCCGGGTCGACCGCCCGGCCCGACACCACCCGGCGGCGTCAGCGGCGGACGAACTGCGGGCCCTGCACCGGCAGCCGGAACGTCGGGTCGCCGCCCGGGGCCGGCACCGGCGCCGGGGACACCGGCTGGGGGTACCCGTACGCCGGTTGAGCGGCCGGCGGGGCCTGCGTCTGCGGTGCGGGCGGCGCGGGGTGCGCAGGCGGCGTCGGCGGCCGCATCGCGGCCGTCTGCTCGGAGGTGGGCCCGGCCGCGCCGGCGCCCGCGGAGGCGCCCTCGACAGCGTCGTCGGCGGCGTTCTCGTCCACCGAGATGCCGTGGTCGGTCGCCAGTCCCACGAGCCCGTCGGAGTAGCCCTCGCCGAGCGCGCGGAACTTCCACGTGTCGCCCCGGCGGTACAGCTCCCCGCAGATCAGCGCCGTCTCGGCGCCGGTCTCGGGCCGTACGTCGAAGTAGGCCAGCGGCTCGGAGGCGCCGGTCGCGGTGGCGTCGTACAACAGGATCCGCAGGTCCCGGACCCGCTCGAACGGCACGTCCTCGGCGGAGGCGACCACCAGGATCCGGTCCACCGCCGGGGGCACCGTCCGCAGGTCCGCCTGGACGGCGTCGGTGACGGACTCGCCGACCTGCTTCTTGCCGAGCCGCCAGACGGACCCGGAGGGGTGGCGGGGCTGGTTGTAGAAGACGAAGTCCTCGTCCGAGCGCACCCGTCCGTCCGGGCCCACCAGCAGCGCCGAGGCGTCCACGTCCGGTACCTCGGGACCGCCGGTCCAGCGCAGCACCGCCCGGACCGCCACCGTGGTCACCGGGATGTTCGAGCCCTTCTGCATCGCGTGCGTCATGCCCGTCATCCTGCCCTCCCGGGGCGGCGGGGAACAACGCGGCCCCCCGCAGGGCCTTGCCGCGGCCGTCGACCGTGGGCATGGTGCATAAGGGTTACCTGAACTTCATGTGCTTGAGGAACTCTTGACTCAGGTTCGTACGTACTATTACCGGCCACGCCAGTTGGGCCGCCGAGGCAGTACGGGGGAAGCACATGCGTCACTTTGGGCACATTTCGCCCGCGGTCCGCAAGGAACTCTTCTACATGGAGCCGGTCGAATTCACCGCCGCCTCCCCCGCACGCCTTCTCGCGGCCGCCCTCGGCGCAACCCTCTACAGCCCGGCCACCCGGCCGAACCTCGCCGGCGACATCCGCAAGCAGGCCGCCCGCGGAGTCGTCTCCATGGTCCTCTGCCTGGAGGATTCCATCAGCGACGCCGACGTGCGCGGTGCCGAGGAGAACCTCGTCCGCCAGTTCGCCGTCCTCGACGAGCAGGGCGTGGACGGCCCGGAGCTCCCCCTCCTCTTCATCCGCGTCCGCACCCCCGAGCAGATCCCCGACCTCGCGCGCCGCCTCGGCAGCACCGTCCACAGGCTGGCTGGATTCGTCCTCCCCAAGTTCACCGCGAGCCGCGGCCCCGCCTTCCTCGACACCGTGGCCGAGGCGGAAGCCCTCAGCGGGCTGCCCCGCCTCTACGCGATGCCCGTCCTGGAAACCCCCGACCTGCTCCACCTCGAAACCCGCGTCGAGGCCCTCGCCGGGATCTCCCGCACGGTCAACCACTACCGCGAGCGCGTGCTCGCCCTACGGCTCGGCGTCACCGACTTCTGCTCCGTCTACGGCCTGCGCCGCACCCCCGACATGACCGCTTACGACGTCCAGATCGTCGCCGGGGTCATCGCCGACGTGGTCAACGTGCTCAGCCGCGCCGACGGCACCGGCTTCACCGTCACCGGCCCGGTCTGGGAGTACTTCCGCCGCCAGCAGCGCCTCTTCAAGCCGCAGCTGCGGCGCAGCCCCTTCCTGGAGGAAGGCGCCGAAGAACTGCGCACCACCCTGATCGAGCACGACCTGGACGGGCTGCTGCGCGAGATCGAACTCGACCGGGCCAACGGACTCCTCGGCAAGACCTGCATCCACCCGGCCCACGTCACGCCCGTGCACGCGCTGTCGGTGGTCTCCCACGAGGAGTTCAGCGACGCCCAGGACATCCTGCGCCCCGAGCGCAACGGCGGCGGCGTCATGCGCTCCGCCTACACGAACAAGATGAACGAGGTGAAGCCCCACCGGGCCTGGGCGGAGCGCACCATGCTGCGCGCCGAGGTGTTCGGGGTGGCGAAGGAGCAGGTCGGCTTCGTCGACCTGCTCACGGCAGGGCTCCAGGTGTGAGCGAGCAGGGCACGGACATGACTGTGATGTGACTGATGTGACTGATGTGACGACGGAGAAGGGCAAGACGATCGACGCGGTGTGGTCGGGAAGCTGGGTCGTGGACCGGCTGGGCGTACGCCTGGAAGGGGTGGACGGCTCCCGCGGGCCGGGGCTGGAGGAACTGCTCGGCCTCGCCCTGCGGCGCAACCCCAAGCGGGCCCACCTGCTGGTCTCGCAAGTCCTCGGCAAGCACGTCCCGCAGTCCCCGCGTGCCGTCCACGCCGCCGGCTACGGGCTCGGCGAGCGCGTCCGCGCCCTGCTCGACGCCGCCGGGGAGGACCCGGCCGCCGCGGTGGTCCTCGGCTACGCGGAGACCGCGACCGGCCTCGGGGCCAGCGGGGGCGCCCGGCGGGGGCCCCCCCCCCACCCGCACACCACCCCCCCCCCCGGGGCGGGGGGGGGGGGCCCCCGC
>NZ_JBHXTC010000014.1:108041-136587 GCF_042677605.1 Streptomyces sp. NPDC127106
TCCCGCCCCCGTCCCCCCCCGGCGGGGTGGCACCGGCCGGCGGGGTGGTGCCGGGCCTCCGCGGACCCCGCCCCGGCCCCGTCCCCGTGGTGGCCCCACGGCCTGGGCACCGCCCCCTACCTGCACTCCACGCGCCGACCGGTGCCGGGCGTGGCCGCCGCCGGCGGGTTCGAGGAGAGCCACTCGCACGCCACCTCCCACCTGCTGCTGCCCGAGGACCCGAGGCTGCTGGCGGGCGACGGGCCGCTGGTCCTCGTCGACGACGAGTTCTCCACCGGCAACACGGTCCTGAACACCATCCGTGACCTGCACGCCCGCCACGCCCGCACCCACTACGTGGTCGTCGCCCTCGTCGACATGCGCTCCCCGGCCGACCGCGAGCGGCTCAGCGCCTTCGCCGCCGAGATCGGCGCACGGGTCGACCTTCTCGCGCTGGCCTCGGGGACCGTGCACCTGCCCGAGGGCGTCCTGGCCAAGGGACAGGCCCTGGTCGAGCAGTACGAACGCCAGGCGGCTCCCGGCTCCGCCCCGGCTCCCGGCTCCGACGCCGCCCCGACTCTCGGCTCCGCCCCGGCTCCCGCGGCCGTGCCCGTGTCCGAGCCCGCGCCCCGTCCCGCCCCGGTCCGCCGGGTCGAGCTGGCCTGGCCGGCCGGGGTGCCCGACGGCGGGCGCCACGGCTTCACCCCCGCGCACCGCGACCGCCTGGAGGCCGCCCTGCCCGCGCTGGCCGGGCAACTCGCCGACGCGCTGGGCACCGCCCCCGGCCGCGATCGCGGCGCTGCCCCCGGCCGCGGTCGCGGCGCTGCCCCCGGCCGCGGTCGCGTCCTCGTACTAGGCAACGAGGAGCTGATGTACGCGCCGCTGCGCCTCGCGCTCGCGCTGGAGGAGTCCGGAGCGGCCCGCGAAGTCCGCTTCTCCACCACCACCCGCTCGCCCGTCCTCGCCGTCGACGACCCCGGCTACGCGATCCGCACCCGGCTCGTCTTCCCCGCCCACGACACCCCCGCCGACGGGCCGGGCGACCGGTACGCCTACAACGTCGCCGGGGCCGGCTTCGACGCCGTCGTCGCCGTGGTCGACAGCCACGGCGACACCGACGCACTGCACGCCGCCGACGGGCTCCTCGCCCGTCTCGCCCCGCACACCGGGCAGGTGCTGCTCGCCGTCGTCCCCTCGTACGTGCCCGTACGCACCCCCGATGACCTTCCCGACCGGCAGGAGCCGACCATGCCCGAGCCCCTGCGCGGCCCCGCCTTCTCCTCGTACGCCGCCGAGGACGTCGGCTGGCTGCTCCAGGACCTCTCCGGCGTCGCCCTTGAGGCCCCGACCGAGGAACGCGAGGAGGCCATCCAGGCGGGCGGCGCGCACTACGCCGAGTCGCTGCCCGTCGAGTACCAGCCGTCCGACCAGTACCAGGAGCTCTACCGGAGCGCGCTGGACACCTCCGCCGCCCGGATCGCCCGCGCCGTCGGCACCGTCACCGAGACCGTCCTCGCCGAGCGCACCCCCTCCCCGGTGCTGGTCTCCCTGGCCCGCGCCGGCACCCCCGTCGGCGTGCTGATGCGCCGCTGGGCGAAGGCCCGGCACGGCCTGGACCTGCCGCACTACGCCGTCTCCATCGTGCGCGGCCGCGGCATCGACGCCAATGCCCTGCGCTGGCTGGCCGCCCACCACGACCCCGCCGACGTGGTCTTCGTCGACGGCTGGACCGGCAAGGGCGCCATCACCCGCGAGCTGTCCGCCGCCCTGCGCGCCCACCGGGAACAGGAGGGCGGCCCGGAGTTCAACCCGGAGATCGTGGTCCTGGCCGACCCCGGCTCGTGCGTCCCCACGTACGGCACCCGCGAGGACTTCCTGATCCCGTCGGCCTGCCTCAACTCCACCGTCTCCGGCCTCATATCGCGCACGGTGCTCCGCTCCGACCTGGTCGGGCCCGCCGACTTCCACGGCGCGAAGTTCTACCGCGAACTCGCCGGGGCCGACGTCTCCGCCGACTTCGTCGACACCGTCGCCGCCCGCTTCGAAGAGGTCGCCGACGCCGTCGACGCCGAGGTCAAGGAGCTCCTCGCGACCGACCGGACCCCGACCTGGGAGGGCTGGGCCGCGGTGGAGCGGATCAGCGAGGAGTACGGCATCCACGACGTCAACCTGGTCAAGCCCGGCGTCGGCGAGACCACCCGGGTGCTGCTGCGCAGGGTGCCGTGGAAGGTGCTGGCCCGCCGCGGCGCCGGCCCCGACCTGGACCACGTACGGCTCCTCGCCGAGCAGCGCGGCGTTCCCGTGGAGGAGGTCGACGGGCTTCCCTACACCTGCGTGGGACTCATCCACCCCCGATACACGCGCGGCGCGACCGGCGCCGACGGAAAGGCTGTGGCCTCCAAGTGACTGTCCTGGTAGCCAGCGATCTCGACCGTACGCTCATCTACTCGTCGGCGGCCCTCGGCCTGACCATGCCCGACGAGGCCGCCCCGCGGCTGCTGTGCGTGGAGGTGCACGAGAGCAAGCCGCTGTCCTACATGACGGAGGCCGCGGCGGCCCTGCTGGCCGAACTGGCCGCCGACCCGTCGGTGGTGTTCGTCCCGACCACCACCCGGACCCGCAAGCAGTACCAGCGCATCCGCTTCCCCGGCAGCCCGGCACCGTACGCGATCTGCGCCAACGGCGGTCAGCTGCTGGTGGACGGGGTGCCGGACCGGGACTGGCGCCGGCAGGTGGCCGCCCGGCTGGCGGAGGAGTGCGCCCCGCTGGAGGAGGTGCACCAGCACCTCCTGGCGGTCGCCGACCCGGCGTGGCTGCGCAAGGCGCGGGTCGCGGAGGACCTGTTCGCGTACCTGGTCGTCGAACGCGACCGGCTCCCCGAGGAGTGGCTCAAGGCGCTGATCGCCTGGGCCGAGGCCCGCGGTTGGACGGTCTCGCTCCAGGGCCGCAAGGTCTACGCGGTCCCGCGGCCGCTGACGAAGAGCGCGGCGATGCGCGAAGTGGCCCGGCGCACGGGCGCGTCCACCACGCTCGCGGCCGGGGACTCCCTGCTGGACGCCGACCTGCTGCTCGCGGCGGACGCGGCCTGGCGGCCCGGGCACGGTGAACTGGCCGACGCGGGCTGGCACGCGCCGACGGTCACGGCCCTGCCGGAGAAGGGCGTCGCGGCGGGCGAGGAGATCGTGCGGGCGTTCGCCCGGGCTGCCGGACTGCCCGTGAACTAGGCACACTTGGCGCATGACCAAGGGCAACACGACGAAGATCACTGACGAGCTCTACCAGTACGTGCTCGACCACAACCCCCCGCTGGACGAGATCCAGCGGGGGCTCGTGGACACCACGTACGCCGAGTTCCCCGACGTCGCCGGCATGCAGTCCGCGGAGGAGCAGGGCCCGCTGCTGGCCTTCCTGGTCCGGCTGACCGGCGCCAGGCACATCGTGGAGATCGGCACCTTCACCGGTTTCTCGACCCTCTCCATGGCCCAGGCGATGCCCGCGGACGGCGTCCTGATCGCCTGCGACATCTCGGACGAGTGGACCGCGTACGGGCGGCAGGCCTGGGAGGCCGCGGGCGTCGCCGACCGCATCGACCTGCGCATCGCCCCGGCGCTGGACACGCTGCGCGCCCTGCCGGCCGAGCCGCACATCGACATGGCGTACGTGGACGCCGACAAGGAGAACCAGATCGCGTACTGGGAGGAGCTCGTGCCGCGGATGCGGCAGGGCGGGCTGATCGTCACCGACAACACGCTGTTCCACGGCACGGTCGTGGACGAGTCGGCGACGAGCGGGTCGGCGGCCGGCGTCCGCGCCTACAACGACCACGTCGCGGCGGATCCGCGGATGGAGTCCGTGCTGCTGGCGATCTCGGACGGGCTCACCCTGTCGCGCAAGCGCTGACGCCGGCCGGGGCGCCGCCCCGGGAGTACGGCAGGATTCCTAGCAGCAGCCTCCGCCACCGCAGCAGCCTCCGCCGGCCGGGGCGGGGGCGCTGCTGGTCCCGCCGACGGCGACGGCGGAGAGCAGCTTGACGGTGTCGGCGTGGCCGGCGGGGCAGTCGGCGGGCGCGGACGACTCGGCCATGGGACGGCTCACCTCAAAGGTGTCGTCGCAGGTCCGGCAGCGGAATTCATATCGGGGCATGCGCCAAGGCTACCGAGGAAACCCCGCCGGGGCGCCGGTGCGGCCGTCCTGGCCGTCGCGATCCGGGAGCCGCAGTTCGTCCTGTAAGCGTGGGGCGTCCAGGCGCCGGACGGGTCGCGGCCCGGTCCGACCTCGGTGGCGATGACGAGGTCGTCCGGGCAGGGCGCGAGTGCCCGGTTGATCAGCTCGTTGGCGGAGCGCGGGCGGGAGAAGGAGAAGGCGGCCGTGTCGATGTGGTTCAGGCCGAGCCCGACCGCGCGGCGCAGCACGCCGATCGCACGGTCGCGGTCGGCCTCCTCGCCGACCTGGACCCGCAGGCCGACTGGGACGGCCCCGTCCTGCGGCTCGCACCCCCGCGTGCCCGGCAGCGCGCGCTCAGCAGGGCGGCGGCCGGCCCGGGGCTGCTGCTCATCCCCTCGGTCTTCAAACCGTCCGGCCTCTCCCCCCGGCTGGCGCCGCCGGAGCCGGCCGCGGCCTCGTCGGGCCGGCAGGTGCAGGGACGATCAGGCATGGGCAAAGACCAGTAGCGGCGCGTAGGGACGCGCAGGACGCGTAAGGAAGCGGAGGAATCAGCGCCCTCAGCGCCCTCAGCGCCCTGCGGCGGGGGCCGTAGGAGGCCGTGCCGCTCGCTGCTGGATGCGGGCCCGGTCCTCGCGGGCCGCCTGCTCGGGGTGGCGGGCCCGCCAGTACGGGTTGTCGTGCGGCAGCGCGCTGCCCACCCGCCCGTACATCCCGAACCACATCAGCATCACGCCGACGACGAAGCTGAACAGCACGTTCTGGATCTCGAAGGCGAGGAAGTTCAGCCCCGTGTCCAGCAGGGCCAGGTTGACGAACCCGCTCGCGATGAAGGCCAGTCCCAGCACGATGTTGAGCGTCGACGCGAAGTTGCCGCCGATCACCATGCCGATGAACAGCAGCAGGCCGACACAGATCGACAGGACGCTGAGCGCGCCGTTGGTGTTGAGGGAGAGGACCAGGTCGCCGCCGGTGTCGAAGAACCCGATCCGGTGGGTCAGCCCGAGGATCCCGAAGAGGATGAGCAGGAGGCCGGTCAGACCGGCACCGACCCGGTACACCTTGCTGAGCTTGTGATCGGCCGGCAGGTGCTCGTCGAGCCGGGCCGTGACGGGGTGCGTGAGACGCCGCAGCAGATGGGAAGACTCGGGCGGGGCCCCGTACGGCTCGTGGGCCACGTAGGGCGCGTAGTGCTCATGCGGCTCGGTGCACCCGTAGGCGGCATGTGGTGCATGCGGTCTGCGGGTCGCCGGGGGTGCGAGGGGTGTGCGAGACCTGTGGGACGTGTGGGCAGCCATACCGCCCTCCTCTGCCGTTTCTCTGCACCTCCCAGCATCCGCCGATGCCCACCCCCGGACAACTCCTGCCTCACCCGGAGGCGCGCCGGCCCCGCACGTCGGCCACCACCCGGCCCACCACGGCCCGGACCTCCTCCATCTCCTGGAGGAAGTGCCAGTAGTCGGGGTGGCGGTCCTCCAGCGCGGCCACGGCCCGATCCACCCGGGCCACCGACTCGTCCAGCGGCCCCGCGTGCCGCGGATCGGGCACGCTGCGGCCCTCCATGGCCAGCCGCTGCGCGTCCCGGATCACGAACCGGGTCCGCTGCACCTCCTGCTGGGGGTCCCGCGCCACCGCCTCCAGCCGGGTCAGCCGGTCCTGCGCGGCCGACACCGCCTCGTCGGTGGCGTCCAGGGCCGCCCGCACCGCCTCGATCAGCGCCGTCACATCCGCCCAGCGCTGCTCCTCCCGCGCCCGGGACGCCTCCCGCAGCTGCTCCTCGGCCCGCGTGACATCCCGTACGGCCTGCTCCGGCACGTGCTGCAGGTCCTGCCAGCACGCCGCGCTGAACCGCCGGCGCAACTCGCTGAGCACCGGATCCACCCGGTCCGCCCGGTTGCGCAGCGCCTGCGCCCGGGTCCGCAGGCTCACCAGCCGCCGGTCGATCTCCGCCGCCCGCTCCGGCAGCCGCGCGAGCTCGGTCCGTATCGCCTCCGCGTCGCGCAGGATCCGGTCCGCACGCTGCAGGGTGTCCTGCACCCCGTGCTGGGCCACGCCCTGGTTCAGCAAGGTCAGCTCCGGGCCGAGCGCGGCGAGCCGCGCCGCCAGGTCATCGGCCCGCATCCCCGCCCCGCGGACCTCGTCCAGCGCCGTGCTCGCCGCCAGCAGCGCGGCCTTCGCCCGCTCCCGGGCCGGCGCCACCCGCGCGAGCTGCGTCTCGGCCCGGTCCAGCAGCGGCTGGATCCCGTTCGCGAACCGGTCCAGCTCCCCCTTGGCCCGTACGAGCTCCTCGCGCGCCCGCGTCAGCTGGTCCCGCGCCCGCGCCGCCACGGCACCGTCCAGCTCCGGCCGGTCCAGGTCGTGCGCGTCGACCGCCTCGATGTACACGTGGCTGGCCTGGTCGATCCGCTGCCCCAGCGCGGCGAACGCCTCGCCCGCCTGCCGGGCCGCCGGCGAACCGTCCGCGGCCGCTATGGTCTCGATCGAGATCCGCAGGTCCCGCTGAGCCGTGTCCAGCTCGTAGAATGCGGCGGCCGCGGCGTCCTTGGCCGCCTGAGCATCCGCCCGCCGACTGTCGTCCCGCCCACCGAACCACCGCCGGGATGCCGTCGTCACAATCCCTCTCCCGTACCGCGCCCGCCTCCGCCATGCCCGCTCCATTCTCCCCCACGGGAACGGGTTTGCGTGGGGGGCGTGCCTGCCATGTAGGCTGTCCACTTGTTCACGGGTGCGTAGCTCAGGGGTAGAGCGCTGCTCTTACAAAGCAGATGTCGGCGGTTCGAAACCGTCCGCGCCCACCAGTACAGAGGCCCCCAACCGATCATGGTTGGGGGCCTTTGACGGCTCTCAGCGACGGCAGAGCCGTGCACGGCGCCGGCCGTGCTTCCGTCCGCAACGGTTGCGCGGTCCAGCTACGCAGCGGCGGAGCGGTGACGGTGGGGTCAGGTGGGTTTGGGGAGGAGGGTGGCGGCGGTCAGGCCGGCGAGGCCGATGACGGCCAGGGTGATCATGGCGGCGGCGTAGGCGCTGCTGGTGAGGCCGGAGACCAGGATCGTGCCGGCGACCGCGGTGCCGAGGGAGGAGCCGAGGTTCGACACGCTGCGGGAGAGGCCGGAGATCTCGCCCTGTTCCTCCTCGGGGAAGCTCGACTGGACGACGTTGACCGACGGGGTCAGCATCACGCCGAGGCCTAGCCCGATCAGCAGGAGTCCCGGGGCGAGGGCCCACGGGTTCGGCGAGCCGCCGGCCAGCGCCACGAGGACGGCGATTCCGGCGATGGTCACGCAGAAGCCGGCCGTGATCAGGGTGCGCTGGGGGCGCCGCTTGGCGAGGCGTTCCGCGGCCAGGGACGACACGAGGAGGCCCAGCGTGGCAGCGGTGAAGATGACGCCGGTCTGGATGGCGTCGTAGCCGCGCACGACCTGGAGGTAGGCGGCGACCGTGAACGAGGTGCCCATCAGCAGGAGCCACTGCACGTTCTGAGTGACCAGGCCGAGGTTGGACGTCCGGTTGTGGAACAGGCGGGTGGACAGCAACGGCTCCTGGCCCGCCCGCTCCTTGGCGCGGATGGAACGGAAGAACCAGAGGAGGACGAGGGCGCCGAGCACGAGCAGGGCGATCATGAGCCAGACGTTGTTGTCGGCCGCCAGGATGCCCATGACGACGAGGACGAGGCCCACGGCGGAGAGGACCGCGCCGACCGTGTCGAACGGGCGCGTCGGGTCGGCCGGCAGGGGGTCCTCGATGCGCCGGCTGAGCACGACGATCACGACGATGACCAGGGCCTGGAACACGAAGGCCGCACGCCAGCTCAGCCCTGAGGTGATGAGCCCGCCGATCAGCGGTCCGGCGGCCGCGCCGATCCCGCCCAGCGCCATGATCACGCCGAAGGCGCGGGCGCGGGACGTCAGGTCCTTGAAGATCAGAGTCGTGAGGATGTACACGGGCGGGATGAGCAGGGCCGTGCCGATGCCTTCGAGGATCGAATTGCCGAGGATCAGCACGCCCAGGCCCGGGGCGGCCGCGCTGAGCAGGGCGCCGATGCCGTAGATGACGAGACCGGCGAGGAGGCAGCGCTTGCGGCCGTAGCGGTCGGTCAGCTTGCCGCCGGGGATCATCAGCGCCGCCATGACCAGCAGGAAGATCGTGATCGCGTTCTGCACGCCCTGCACGGTCGTGTCGAGGTCCTCGCTGATGTCGTTGATCATCACGTTCATGTTGGAGCCGGCGAAGCTACAGATGAACTGGGCGAGCGCGAGCGGGGCGAGGACCTGCCGCTGCTCCTTCGACGGCTTGTGGGAACTCTGTGTGTCGGACACCGGTGTCGCCTCCGCGCGTAGGGCCGGACTGTGGTCACCACCGGCCCGCGCGCGGGCCCCGGGCCTCGGCCGCGTCGAGCTGCTCGTCGAGGGCCAGGGCCGCCGCGATCAGGGCGAGGTGGGTGAACGCCTGCGGGAAGTTCCCCAGTTGCTCACCGGAGGGCCCGATCTCCTCGGCGAAGAGGCCGACATGGTTGGCGTACGTGAGCATCTTGTCGAAGGCGTACCGGGCTTGCTGCAGCCGGCCCGAACGCGCCAGCGCCTCCACGTACAGGAAGCTGCACAGGTTGAACGTTCCTTCGGAGCCGCGCAGGCCGTCCGGGGACGCCGCGGGGTCGTACCGGTAGACCAGGCTGTCACTGACCAGCTCACGGTCCATGGCATCGAGGGTGCTCAGCCAGGCCGGGTCCCGGGCGGAGAGGAAGCCGACCCGCGGCATGAGCAGCAGCGAAGCGTCCAGCACCTCGGTGTCGTAGTGCTGAACGAACGCCTGCCGCTTCTCGTTCCAGCCGCGCTCGACGATCTGCTCGAAGACGCGGTCTCGGACCTGCGCCCAGCGGTCGGTGTCCGCGGGACGGGAGTACTGGGTGGCCAGCCGGATGCCGCGGTCGAACGCAACCCACGTCATCAGCCTGCTGTACGTGAAGTTCTTCTGCCCGCCGCGGGTCTCCCAGATCCCCTCGTCGGGCCGGTCCCAGTTGTCGGCCAGCCAGTTCAGGATGTCGGCGACCGCCTTCCAACCGCGGATGGCACCCATGTCGCGGCCCTGCGCCATGGCGTCGGCGGCCTCACCGTAAATGTCGAGCTGCACCTGGTCCGCCGCCGCGTTGCCGGCCCGCACCGGGGCCGATCCCCGGTACCCCTCCAGGTGGTCGAGGGTCTCCTCCGTGAGGTGCGGGTCGCCGTCGATCCGGTACATGATCTGCAACGGGTCCCCCGAGGCCGTCCCGCCCGCCTCGAAGCGCTCGCGCAGCCAGCGGCGGAAGGCGTTCGCCTCCTCCTCGAAGCCCAGGTTGATCAAGGCCCCCACGGACAGCGAGGCGTCCCGGACCCACGTGTAGCGGTAGTCCCAGTTGCGTTCACCGCCGATCTGCTCGGGCAGTCCCATGGTGGCGGCGGCGATCGGCGCGCCGCTCGGGGCGTACGTGAGCAGCTTGAGGGTGATCGCCGAGCGGTTCACCATGTCGTGCCAGCGCCCCCGGTACGTGGAGGACCGCAGCCAGGTCTGCCAGAAGGCCCGGCAGTCCTCCAGCTCGGCGGTGACCCCGTCCCGGGACGGCGGAGCGGAGGCGGGTCCGCCGCCCGCCGTGCTCGTCAGTACCACCGCCGCCGCTTCGCCGGCCTGGAGTGTGAAGCCGGCTGTGAGGTCATCGCCGTCCGCGCGGAGGGTGAGGGGTGCGGTGGCCTGGACGTGGAGGTCCGTGCCCGGACCCCGGAAGACCGCCGCCCGCTCGTCGGTCAGTTCCAGGGTGTGCGGGCCCCGCCCGTAGTCGAAGCGGGGGTGGCAGCTGAACGTGAACGGCAGGCTGCCCCGCACCACGCGGACCACCCGGACCAGACGGTGCCGGTCGGTGGGCCCCCGTTCGGTGACCGGGGGCATGAAGTCGACGACCTCACCGACGCCGCCCGCCGCCAGGAAGCGGTTGACGAGCACGGCCGTGTCGGACAGGTACAGCTGCCGGACCGTCACGTCGTCCCCGTCCGGGAGATCCACGGCCAGCGTGCAGGAGCCGCCGCGGTCGGCGTCGAGGATCGAGGCGAAGATGCTGGGGGAGTCGAAACGCGGCGTGCACCACCAGTCGATCGTCCCTCCCGACGCCACCAGGGCCGCGGTCTGGAGGTCGCCGACCATGCCGTGGTCGGCGATGGGCGGGTATCGCGTCACGGGCCCTCCTCCACCGGTGAGGGGCGCCGCGGGGCCGCAGCGCCCCCGGTCCCTCATAGCGTGCCCCGCAGGTCAGACCGGCGCATCCCGGCGGCGGGGTGTCGGCGGCGGGCGGGCGCGTGGGATGGTCGGGGGATGGGCGAATGGGGTGTCGTGGGGGCGGCTCTATTGGGGGTCGCCGGCGTGCTGGCGGTGTGGGAGAGGAAGGCCGGGGCCGGGTTCGAGCAGCGGCGCGAGGCCGAGCGGGCGCGGCTGACCGCGCAGATCGCCGGGTCGGGGGCGGCCGCCGGAGACCAGGACGGTACCGGCACGGGAAGGGGGCACCGTGAGGTCGGGGATCCGAAGTACGCCGACGTCAGCGGCATCCCGCGCGGGCACGGGCGGGACGGGTCCGAGGCCCGGGAGGACTCCGGGTTCACGGCCGTGCTGGTCGAGTACTACGCGTACGGGCTGGCGCAGGCACGCAGCAGCTTCGCCACCAGCCAGCGGTTCGCCGGGGTGGGCGCCGCGATCCTGCTGGTCGGCGTGGCACTCGGCGTGTGGAAGGCGGAGAGCACCGGAGACCTGTACCTCGGGGTGGTGATCAGCTCGGTCGGCGTGGTCGTCACCCTCATCGGGCAGTTGTTCCACCGCCGCGCCGACATCGCCCTGCGGCACATGGCCGACCAGACCGCCGCCCTGCGGGAGGACCGCCGGGCGGCCGCGGCCCTGCAACAGGCCGTCGGGCTGCTGGACGAGGTGGCGGACCCGGAGCTGCGGGCACGACTACAAGCCGGCCTGATCATGAAACTGTCCGGGGCCGAGCTGCCCCGGTAGCGGGATAGTGGGGGTATGTGCCGTTCCATTAAGACCCTGCGCCCGCCCGCCATCCCCGAGAAGGCCACCGAGGAGGAGATCCACGCCGCCGCACTGCAGTACGTACGCAAGGTGTCCGGCTTCCGCGCTCCCGCCACGCACAACCAGGAGGTGTTCGACGCGGCCGTGGACGCCGTCGCCGAGGCGACCCGCGATCTGCTGGACGGGCTCCGGGTGCGCGGCGCCGCCGCACCGGCCCGCGCCGCCGCCCCCGTCTAGACCCGTCCGGGGCGGGTTCAGGACGTACGAGCCCGGCGGCGCAGGATCCAGATGCCGGTGCCCAGCGCGCTCGCGGCGAGGGTGCCGCCGATCGCGATCTGGCCCGGGCTCACCGCGCCGATGCTGCCGCCCTCGCCGCCGCGGGCCGCACCCGGGGCGACCTGGAGGGAGACGGTGACGCGCGACCCGGCGAAGTCCCCGCACTCGAAGGCGACGGGGTGCACGCCGGGGGAGGCGTTGCGCAGGATGACGGCGCTCCCCGTCAGGCTGTCGAAGTTGCTGCCCGCCGACAGCCGGACCTCGCCGAACGCACTCGACGCGGCCCGGCCGAGGTTGCTCCCGCAGCCCCGGAGGATGAGGCCGACTCGGCTGCCGGGGGCGACGGTGGTGGGGGAGACCGCGGCCGAGAGCGGGGAGCCGCCGGCGGAATGGGGGGCGGGAGGCGGAGCGGCGGCGGTGGTGGCGGCGACGGCGAGCGTCGCGGCCGCGAGGCTCAGCAGCGGGTGGTTCGACGGCTTGGCGGGCATGGATCGAACTCCTCGGCTCCTCTAAACGGCGCGGCCAGGCCACGGGTGTGACGCGGATTCGGTTGCGCACCGTGCTGTGGACGCTAAGAGCACGAGCCGCCGACGGCGATCGGGGCCGGGTGAACGGGTGAGCCGTTGCTCCGTCCGGGGGACCTCGGGGCCCGTACGGCGCGGTGAGCCGTGCCGTCCCTGCTGCCGCCGGGGAAGGCCACGCCGGGGATCAGCCGTCACGCCGTCGGCGCCGCTGCCGGGACGGGGCGGCGGATGACGAACGCGGCGAGGGCGCCCGCGGCGAACAGGGCGATCACCGAGACCGCAGTGCCGAGCCAGGCCGCGCCGAGCCACTGGGTGCCGAAATAGCCGAAGGCCACGCTGTAACCGGCCCAGGCCATGCCCGCCAGAGCCGACCAGGGCAGGAACTCCCTCACCTTGCGGTGGGTCTTACCGGCGCCCAGCGACACCACCGAACGGCCGGCCGGTGCGAACCGGGCGATCACGACCAGGGCCCCACCACCCCGGGCCAGGGCCGCGCCCAGACGCTCCTGGGCCAGCGTCAGGCGCCGGGAACGGGCGATGGCCCGCTCCAGCCGGTCCCCGCCGCGCCGCGCCAGCCGAAACGCAGCCATGTCACCCAGCACCGAGGCGGTCGTGGCGATCAGCAGGAGCGCCGCGATGTCCGGGACCTGATCCGGCACCGGAACCGGTCCGGCCGCCCCAGCGGCAGCCGCAGCCGCCGCAGCAGTGATCACCAGAACCCCGCTCGGCAGCACCGGAAGGAACACGTCGAGCACGACGGACAACGCCACGACGGCGTAGATCCATGGGCTCGCGGTCAGCGACCCCAGACTCTCCCACAAGACGAGACCCCCCGGTCCGGTTGACGTGCCTCGGCATGAGGCGCCGCGACGTCGCGCGGAAGCGGCAGGGGCGGCTTGACAGCCACACAGCGTACGCCGGGCACTGCCGCCCCGGACGCCCGGGGGCGCCCCAGCTGCACAGCGCGTCGGCCGCAAGGTTCCATTTCGCCGTCCTCGGCTCCGGCCGGGCCCCGGAACCCGGCCTGCCGGCAGGTGGGCGTCGACGGTCCGGGCGCCGGGCCGTCAGGCGGTCAGGTTCCGCATGCCGGTTCCCCCCGGCGCTCAGGGTTCTGACGTGAGCCGGCGGTCCAGCACCGTCACCAGCCGGGCGCCGGAGCCCGCCCGGCCACCACGTCCCCGCCACCTCCCGCCCACCCGGCGCGCCTGGTCCAACCGCAGCCGTGCAGACCGGCCCGACAGCCACAGCGTCATCAACTGGTTCCCGAACCAGGGGCCGCCCGTACGCCGCCAGCTCAGCGGAGGACGGCCCGTCCGCCCGTGCCGCGACAGTCCGCGCCCCAGCCAGCGGCCGACCCGCGACCAGCCCAGCCGGAACCCCCACCTCACCACAGCCGGAATCGAGTTGTGCACGGGCGAGCAGGTCAGCTGGAACACCCGCGCCGTGCTGGGTATTCGGGGCTCGGCCACATACGCGTGATGCACGTCCCCCGACAGCACCGCCACCGTCGCCGGCGCCCGCGGCCCCGTCCCCACCTCCTCGATCAGATCGCTGAGCGCCTTGAACGAGGCCGGGAACGCCGCCCAGTGCTCCAGATCGCTGCGCCGCCGCAGGTCCTCGCCGATCCGAGCCCAGCGGGGCCCCCGGTCACCGCGGCACAGGGCCGCGTTCCACACTTCCGCGTCGTGGATCAGCGGGGGCATCAGCCACGGCAGGGAGGACCCGATCAGCAGGTGGTCGTACCCGCCGTGGCCGGCCAGCGCGTTCTCGCGGAGCCACTCCTGCTCGGTCGGGTCGAGCATGGCCCGCCCGTCCTCGGCCAGCACCCTCGCCGCCCGCGTGTCCACCATCAGCAGCCGCGACCGGCCGAAGTCGCGCCGGTAGCTCCAGCGCACCGAGCCCGGGTCGGCGTCCGCCGCGGCGGCGAAGGCGCGCAGCGCGTCCGTCCCGTCCGCGTCCTTGCACACGGCCTGGAACAGCGCGTCGGCGGCGAGCTCGGCGGGTGAGAGATTGCCCAGGTGCTGGTACACCCAGTACGACATCAGCCCGCTGATCAGCCGCTCCTGCCACCACGGCGTCGCCCGCATCTCAGCCAGCCACGCGGCGCTGGTGTTCCAGTCGTCCACGACGTCGTGGTCGTCGAACATCTGCAGGCTCGGGACGGTCGACAGGAGCCAGCGGATCTCGGGATCGAGCCACGACTCGTAGTAGAGGCGGGTGTACTCCTCGTAGTCGGCGACCTGCGCGCCGGGCGCGTCCCGCAGGTCGCGACGGGCCGCGATCCACTGCCGGGTCTCCCGGGACAGCTGGTCCGCGTACACCTGGTCGCCCAGGAGCAGCAGGACGTCGGGACGACGCTCCTGCGGGGCGGCAGCCAGCCTCGCCGCGAGGGTGTCGAGCGCGTCCGGTCCGTGCGGCCCGTGCCGGTCGGCGGGCGGGACGGCCTGCCGGCAGGACCCGAACGTGATCCGCAGGTCGGAGCCCGGCCGGCCGGGAACGGCGACCTCGGGCGTGCTGATCGTGCTCGGCGGGAAGGCGCCGTCCGGCAGCGGCCAGACGCGCACCCCGTCGAGCAGCACCTCGTACGCGGTCGTGGTCCCCGGGGTCAGGCCCGTCACCGGCACCAACGCGTAGTGGTGCCCGGCGATCTGGAAGGTGCGCACACTGCCGGCGGCCCCGTCGACGCAGCGCACCTCGGCTGTGCACGGGCGGTCGGTCTCGACCCATATCGTGGCCGAACCGCCCGTGCTCCAGTCGACGTGGCGCAGCAGCGGCCCCAGGCGCAGCGTGGCCATGGAACTCCCCCTCCTCCGTAGCCCTTTCGATCACGTTACGACGGAGAGGGGGGACCTGGCCTCCATCTGGTGGGGGAAATCCGGTGGGGGCCTGCGGGCGGGCCGTGCTCCTCCCGCAGGCGGGTTGCCACCCGCCCGCGGGAGGGCAGCGGGCCGGCGGTGGGGCGAGCGGGTTGTCAGCAGCCGTTCAGGACGTTCACCAGGGCGGTCTTCTCGGCGGAGTCCATGCTCAGGCCCCAGTACTGCTTCACGTGGACCCACATGCGGGCGTAGGTGCAGCGGTAGGAGGTGCGGGACGGCATCCACTCGGCCGGGTCCTGGTCGCCCTTGGCCTGGTTGACGTAGTCGGTGACCGCGATGAGCTGCGGGCGGGTCAGGTCGTTGGCGAACTGCTGGCGCTTGGAGGTGGTCCAGGAGTTGGCCCCGGAGCGCCAGGCCTCGGCGAGCGGGACGACGTGGTCGATGTCGAGGTCGGCCGCGGCGGTCCACGTGGCGCCGTCGTACTCGGAGAACCAGCTGCCGCTGACCGATGCGCAGCTGGAGTCGGTGACGACGTTGCGGCCGTCCCGCTTGAGGACGGTCTCGCGGGTGTTGCAGTTGCCGGAGACGGAGCTCCAGTGCGGGAACAGGCTGCGGCTGTAGCCGCTGGTGGAGCCCTCGGTGCGCGGCGTGACGGTGGCGAGGTAGGCGCGGGCGGCAGAGGCGCTGATGGGGGTGGGCGGGGCGGCCTGGGCGACCGGGGCGTTCACGAGGGAGGTGAGGGCGGCGAGTGCAACGGTTGACGCGAGCACGCCAAGGCGACGCGCGTAGACGGAGGGTATGCGGGCCGAAAGGGCCATGGGGATGCTCCCTGGGTGCGGGGGGTGTGCGGCCGAGTGGCCCCCAGAGGGGGCGCGGCCAGGGTGGCGGTGCCGGATTGCGTGACGGCGGGCGCAAGGTTACAGGTGTGCGACATGGGCACGTCACGTTCGGGGTTCCAACTTTCCCCGAATAACCGGAAGTTGAAATTCCGGCAGTTGTGTTCTGCGCCGATGGGCGGGAGTGGGTGGGTATGGGCGCGGCGCGAGGGTACGGCTCGAAGCGGCGGCGCGAGGGCGCGGCGCGAGGGTACGGAGCGGGGCAACGTCCTGGTCCGGGCGGTCCCGGCTCCCGTATGCTGGTCGTAGCAGAAGGGGAGTAGCTCTTCGCCGGACCGTCGACACACTGCTGGGTCACCCAGCCGGCGCCCGGAGGCAGGCCGCACGTGCGCGGTCGGCCAGCGAGACCTTCGGCCGCAGTGTCCCGTCCAGGTTCACCTGCATCCGTCCGCATGAGGGCGTGTGCGCGTGAACGCCGTCAGGGCGCCGCCGAGCCGAAGCGACCCTGATACACCCAAGGTCTCTCGGAACCGGTGGCGCCCCGCCCACCGATCGAGGTCCCGTCCCCGTGTTCAGCGCGAACTTCAGCATCACCGTCACGGCCATCGCCTTCGGCGTCGTCTTCCTCGCCGAACTCCCCGACAAGACAGCCCTCGCCGGCCTGATGCTCGGCACCCGCTACCGCGCCGGCTACGTCTTCGCAGGAGTCGCAGCCGCCTTCGCCGTGCACGTCGCGCTCGCCATCGCCGCAGGCAGCGTCCTCACCCTGCTCCCGCACCGGCTCGTCCAGGCCGTCGTGGGCGTCCTTTTCCTCGCGGGCGCGGTCATGCTGCTGCTGAAGAAGAGCGACGGCGACGAAGAGATCAAGGAGCCCGCCGACCAGTCCTTCTGGAAGGTCTCCGGAGCCGGCTTCATGCTGATCCTCGTCGCGGAGTTCGGCGACCTCACCCAGATCATGACCGCCAACCTCGCCGCCCGGTACGACAACCCCGTCTCGGTCGGCATCGGCGCCGTGCTCGCCCTGTGGGCCGTGGCGGGCATCGGCATCCTGGGCGGCCGCACGCTGATGAAGTACGTGCCGCTGCGCCTGATCACCAAGATCGCGGCCACGGTGATGGCCGCCCTCGCCGCGTTCTCCCTCTACGAGGCGATCGCAGGCTGACGCGGGCGGGCTGCACCCCGCGCCGGGCCCGGCGCGCCCGGCCCGGCGCGGGGCACCGGCCGGTCGCCGCGGCCGAACCCGGCTGTGGGTACGGCTCCCCGCACTGCCGGTCGTCGGGCCGAGCACCGGGCCGAGCGGATGCGATCGACGCGCCGCAGACGCCGCGCCGCCGTCACCCCCCCCCGCCCCTGCCCCGGCCCCGGCCGCCCGACGATCCGGCCTCGCTGGTCCTGCGTACGGACTTCGGTGACGACGGATCCTGGGACGCGCTTCGAGTCGCACTCGAAGCCGCGGAGGCGGCTGCCCGGGCGAGTCCGAACGGTGAACGGTCAGTCCGCGTAGAAGCCACGAAGAAGCCCTGACCCCTCAGAGGCGTCGGGCACCGGCGCATCCGCGAGCTCGGCACGTCCATGTCGGCGAGGGCGAGGTTGGCCGACACGTGGTGAAACCTCTGTGCGGGGTCGCGGAACGTCCGCCCGGGTTCGACCGACAAGCACCCGGCCACCAGCGGTGCGCCGGATCCCCATCGTGGTCGCATCCGCGCGGCTGTGGCCACGCGCCGACGGGCCGGTCAGGGGGTCGGAGCCAGGGTGAGGCGGATGGAGCCGTCCCCGGGGGCGGTGACGCGTATGCCGGTCAGGTCGGGAACGTGGGCCGTCGGGGCGTGCTCGGCGGCGCGGGCGCCGATGCCGATCACGCGCATCCCGGCGGCGCGGCCCGCGGCTATGCCCGCCCCCGAGTCCTCGAACACGATGCAATCGGCGGGGTCCACCCCCAGCGCGGCGGCGCCCCTGAGAAAGCCCTCGGGGTCCGGTTTGCTGGCCCCGACGCTCTCGGCCGTGATCCGCACCTCGGGCATCGGGAGGTCGGCGGCCGTCATCCGGGTGGTGGCCAGGGCCGCGTCGGCGGACGTGACCAGGGCGTGCGGCAGCCCGGCGATCGCCTTCATGAACTCCGCGGCTCCGCCGACCGGGACCACGCCCTCGGTGTCGGCGGTCTCCCGGGCGAGCATGACGGCGTTCTCGGCGTGATTGACCTCCGTCGGACGGTCCGGCAGGAGGATCGCCATCGTGGCGTGCCCCTGGCGACCGTGCACCACCTTGAGGGCTTCCTCCGGGTCCAGGCCGTGGGAGACCGCCCACTCGCGCCAGCAGCGCTCGACCACCGCGTCCGAGTTGACCAGGGTGCCGTCCATGTCCAGGAGTAGGGCTTTGGCGGTGAGGACGACGGGGGAGGCGGTGGTGCTGGCCGACATCGGAAGGAACTCCAGACAGGGCGGGAGAAGAGAACAAGCGGTTCCGCCCACCGGTCAGGGAGTGCGGGCGGAACCACTTTGTTCCTACACGATACAAAACAAGGGGCGGGGTGCGCCACCGCGGGGTCGGAACGTCAGCCGGAGCCCTCCAGCACCTTGCGCGTCTGCGGGCCGTAGACGCCCTCCGGGTCACCCTCGATGTCGTTCTCCCACTGGAACCAGGCGACGGCGTTCTCCGTGCGGTCGTCGTACTTGCCGGTGTACCTGCCCCGGTACAGGCCTTGGGCTGCCAGCAGCCGCTGCAGCTTCTCCACCTCGGGGCCGGAGTCGCCGTGCCTCAGCGTCGGCCCCTTGGGGGCCGCCGGGGAACTGCTCGCCGTACGCGGGGCCGACGACGGGCTGGGCGACGCCGCGGGAGCCGAGGAACGGGAGGCGCTGGGCGACGGCGACGCCGACTTGGAGGGGGTCGCGGACCTGGCGGCCGAGGCCTTGGGGGAGGGAGCCGCCGAGGAAGGCGTCTCCGCCGGATCGGTCGGCACCACGCTGGACGCAGGCCCCGTCGGATTGGCGTCCAGCAGGACCGTGTCGCTCTCCGCAGAACGCGGCAGCATCGACAGCGCCAGGGCGGCCGTGCCGACCGCGACCACGGTGCCGGCACCGGCGAGGACCGTCGGCAGCCGCCGCCGGCGGGAAACCGAAGAGGACCGCTTCCCGGGGGCCCCACCCCCACCCCCACCCCCTCCCCCTCCCCTTGTCCTTTCCCTTCCTCTTCCTTCGAGCGTGCCGAGGTCGCCCAGGTCCTGCTGGGTCGGCGGCAGCGGGGTCGGTTGCGCGGGCCAGGTCGCCTGCGGCGGTGCGTCCGGCCAGACGGCGGGCGTTCCGTACGCAGGGGTGGAGTCGCCGCGCTCCGGCCTGCCCGGGTGGGCGTGGCCCTGCGCCGGGTCGGCCACCGCGCCGTACACCGGCTGGGCCGGCGGCATCGGCGGCATCGGCGGTAGCGGCTGTGTGGCCTGGGGATCCGTCTCGCCGGGGTGGGGCAGCGAGACGTACGGGCGGATGCGCAGTGGCTCGAAACCGCCCACCGGTCCTCCCTCGCCGCACCCGCAGCCGACGCCCACAGCGTCGCAATCTGGACAGCGCTCAGCGCTCACTGGACTCCCTCCCTGGCCATTGCCTGCGATTATGCAGACCCGTCAACGGCCGCCCAACCCGCCCGAGAGGCCATAACCGGACACACCGCTCAGGATGGAAATGTTGATCCGGCCTGAGGAGGAGCGGATGGCTCGCGAAGTCGCCAAGGGCACCGAGGATCCCGCTACCGGCAGGGGACAAGCCGGTCCGGCCGCAGAACACGCCTCCCGTGAGGTGCTCGTCTCCATCGGCGCACTCATGCTGGGCCTGCTGCTCGCCGCCCTCGACCAGACGATCGTCTCCACCGCCCTGCCGACCATCGTCAGTGAGCTGGGCGGGATGGAGCACCTGTCCTGGGTCGTCACCGCCTACATCCTCGCCTCCACCGCGGCCACCCCCCTGTGGGGCAAGCTCGGCGACCAGTACGGGCGCAAAAGGCTGTTCCAGGCCGCCATCGTCATCTTCCTGATCGGGTCCGCGCTGTGCGGACTCGCCCAGGACATGTCCCAGCTGATCGGGTTCCGCGCTCTCCAGGGCCTGGGCGGCGGCGGACTGATCGTGTTGTCCATGGCGCTCGTCGGCGACATCGTCCCGCCCCGCGAACGCGGTCGCTACCAGGGCCTGTTCGGGGCCGTCTTCGGTGCGACCAGCATCCTCGGTCCGCTGCTCGGTGGCCTGTTCGTCGACCAGCTGTCCTGGCGCTGGGTCTTCTACATCAACCTCCCCATCGGTCTCGTCGCGCTCGCCGTCATCGCCACGGCCCTGCACATGCCGGGGCGCCGCTCGAAGCACACCATCGATTACCTCGGCACCTTCCTCGTCGCATCCGTCGCCACCTGCCTCGTCCTCGTCGCCTCCCTCGGCGGCACCTGGGGCTGGGGCTCGGCCCGGATCATCGGCCTGGCCCTCCTCAGCGCCGTACTGCTCGTCGCCTTCGTCCTCGTGGAGCGCAGGGCCGCCGAACCCGTCCTCCCGCTCGGTCTCTTCCGCATCCGCACCTTCACGCTCTGCTCGGTGATCAGCTTCGTCGTCGGCTTCGCGATGTTCGGCGCGATGGTCTATCTCCCGACGTTCCTCCAGGTCGTCCAGGGCGTCTCGCCGACCTTGTCCGGCGTCCACATGCTGCCGATGGTCCTCGGCATGCTCATCGCGTCGACCGGGTCCGGCCAGATCGTCAGCCGCACCGGCCGCTGGAAGGTCTTCCCCATCCTCGGCACCGGGGTCACCGCGATCGGACTCCTGTTGCTGCACCAGATGCACCGCACCAGCGGCAGCTGGGAGATGAGCGCGTACTTCTTCGTGTTCGGTCTCGGGCTCGGCCTGGTGATGCAGGTGCTCGTCCTGGTCGTGCAGAACGCCGTCAGCTACGCGGACCTCGGCGTCGCCACCTCCGGCGCGACGTTCTTCCGCTCCATCGGAGCCTCCTTCGGTGTCGCGATCTTCGGCACGCTCTTCACCCACCAGCTCGACGACCAACTCAACACCGCCCTCGCCGGCTCCTCCCTCCCGCCCGGCACGGCCGCCCAGGTGGAGGCCGACCCCCGGGCCATCGCGACGCTGCCCGCCGACGTCCAGCCCACCGTGCTCGACGCCTACGCCGAATCGATCACGGATGTCTTCCTCTACGCAGTCCCCGTCGTCCTCCTCGCCTTCGTCGTCGCCTGGTTCCTCAAGGAGGACAAGCTCCGCGGCTCCGTGACCGCCCCCGACGTGACCGAGACCCTCGCCTCCAACCCCGTCCAGCGCTCCTCCCACGAGGAGGTGGCCCGCGCCCTGTCGGTCCTGGGCACCCGGGAGGGCCGCCGCCACGTCTACGAGAAGATCACCCAACGGGCCGGGCTGGACCTGCTGCCCGCCTCCAGCTGGCTGCTGCTGCGGATCAACCGGTACGGCTCGGCCGAGCCCGCCTTGCTCGCGGAACGCACCACCGTTCCGGTGAAGGTGATCGTCGAGGCCGCTCGCCAGCTCGAAGAGCGCGGCCTCGCCGTACGGGACGGGCTGCCGCTGATCCTGACCGACCGCGGACGCGAGTCCGCGGCGAAGCTGGCGCAGGCCCGGGAGGAGTCCCTCGCCGCACTGCTCGGCGACTGGTGGGGCCCGGACCGACCGACGGACCTGGCCGAACTGGTCAAGGAGATCAACGCCGAACTCTGCGGATCGGACGCCGAAGAGCCGTACGACGCGCCCCCGCGCCGCGACCACGCCGCCCACTGACCGGCACCCTCCGGCAGCCGCTGCCCGAGCCCTCCCGCGGTCCCCGATCCCTCCCCGGTCCCCGGGCCCTCGGCCACGCCGGTGTAGAGGCGCTTCCCGAACCAGTGCTCTGCGTACGGCTCCGATGTGTATGCCGGTATCTCCGCGTACCCGTGCCGCGCGTACAAGGCCCGGGTTCCACCAGGTCCGACCGCGTGTCCAGGCGGACCCGCTCGGCGCCCAGCGCCCGGGCCTCGGACTCGTTGATGTTCATGGCGTCATTGTGGAATCGCGCCGACGTCGGTCGCATGGAATATCCACAAGAACGGGCCGATGATGGGAAAAGGGTTAAATCATACCGATGGAGGGCGTGACCACCATGTCCCAACACCCTGACGCTGCCCTGATCCGCCGCGGTTACGAGGCCTTCGGCAAGGGCGACCTGGACACCCTGGGCTCACTGATGACGGCCGACGTCATCCACCACATGCCCGGCAACAACCCGCTGTCAGGCCACCACAAGGGCCGGGAAGCCGTCCTCGGCCTCTACCGCCGCCTCGCCGAGGAGACCAACGGCACCATGGCGGTCGACCTCCACACGGTGTTGGTGGACGGGCGCGGGCACGCCATCTCCCTGCACACGTTCCGCGGCGACCGCGGTGACCGCGGAATCGAGATCCAGCAGGGCCTCTTCTTCACGATCGTCGGCGGGAAGATCAGCGACATCGACGAGTGCACGCAGGACATCGACGAGGGGGACGTCTTCTGGAGCTGACGGCCTCCTCGCCTCCTCGCCTTCTCGGCTCCTCGGTCCTCGCCTTCTCGCCTCCTCGGCTCCTGCCTCCGCGCCCCTCGGGTCGGGCCGTGCTTCCCCGAGCCCTCTCGCTCAGGCCCCGGCCTTCGGCCCCGCCTGCTGCACGACCTCGAACGACCACAGCGTCGACGCCGAGGCCGCCGGCTTCGGCCGCTCTCCCGCCTCCGCCCCGCCGCCGCCGGACCCGCCCTGGTGCGCCGCCTTCATGGGGCCCTCCATCCACGCCTGGAAGTCCTCCTCGGACCGCCACCGGGTGTAGACCAGGTACTGGTCCGTGCCCTCCACCGGACGCAGCAGCTCGAACCACTCGAACCCGTCCGAACCCTCCACAGCCCCCGCCCGTGAGGCGAACCGCTGCTCCAGGACCTCCCGCTGCTCGGCGGGCACGGTCAGAACGTTGATCTTCACGATGCTCATGACCGCCATCCTAGGGATCCGCCGGGGGATATCGTCGTTCCGGGTAATTCAGCGCGGCAGCCGGGCTAAGTCAGGGTTGCGTTCATCAGGCGGGAGGCCGACGAGGCGTGGCCAACACGGCGGAGCACAGCGGTGCGGACGGACATGCCGGCGTCATAGGCCGGCGCGGCGGGGACAGCAGGCTCACGGCGGCGCGGCTGCTCCTGTGGGCGCTCGCCGGGATCCTCGCCGTCCGGCAGGCCGCGGCCGTGCTGCGCGTGCCCCCCGGCGAGTGGCTCGCCGACCTGCACCTTCCCGGTGTCCTGCCCGGCTCGCTGTACGACGCCGGGCAGTTTTCCGGCACCCCGTTCGCCGGGCTCGTCCTGAAGCCGCTGCTCGGGCTCGCCGCGCCCCCACTGGAGCTGGCCTGGACCTGCGTGACGCTGCTGTGCGTCGCCGCCGTCGGGCTGCTCGCCGCGCGCGGCCTGCCCGACCCCGTGCCGCGGCGGACCGCGCTGCTCGCCGCGCCCGCCCTCGTCGGACTGATGCTGGTCTCGCTGCCCGTCCGGGAGGCCGCCGCGCCCGGCCAGACCGCCGTCCTGCCCGTCCTGCCCGTCCTCCTGGTGCTGCTCGCCGTGTTCCGGGTGCCGGGCGAACGCCCGGCCGGCTTCCTGCTCGGCCTGGCCGCCGCCCTCCAGCCCGCCCTGCTGCTGTTCGCGCCGCTGCAGTGGCGCTCCGGCCGCCGCACCGCCGCCCGGTCCGCCGCCGTCACCTTCGCCGGCGCGACCGCCCTGGCGTGGGCGGCACTGCCCGGCGACTCGTGGACGTACTGGGTGCACCACCTCGCCGGCACCGGCCTCGGCGGCAGCCCCGACGCCCTCGCCAACCAGTCCGTGCACGGCGCCCTCCTGCGTCTCGGCCTGACCGGCCCCGCCGAGGTCCTGCTGTACGCGGTCCTCGCCGCCGCCATCGCCTGGGCCGGGCTGCGGCGCGCCGTCCGCTACGCCCGCGACGGGCAGCTCCTGCTCGCCGTCGCCGTCACCGGGTGCGTGGCCGTCGCCGTCACCCCGGCCGGCTGGCGCCACCAGCTGCTGTGGGTACTGCTCGCGGTGGCCGGCAAGGTCGGCAGCCGTGCCGCCGACCGGCGCGTGTGGCCCGTCGCCGTGGTCCTCGCCGCGACCCTGCCCAGCTCCGTCCTGCTGCCCAACATCGCCGTACTGGCCCCCGTACGGGACAACGTGCTGCTGCTGACGGCGCTGGCCGCGGCCTGCGCGGTGCCCTTCCTGCCGCGCTCCTCCCCGTACTGGCGGGAGCCCGTCCCCACCTCCTACGCGCAGCCGGCCGCCGCCCGGTGGCGGGCCGTGCCGCTGATGCCGTTCTGGCGGCGGGTGCTGTCGCGCCCCAACCTGCTTCTCGAACTGCTCCTCATACGCGTCGGGTACTCGATCTACTCGCACATACGGGCCGCCGCACCCGCCGGCCGCAGCCACGCCGAGGAGCACGGCAGCCAGATCCTCGGGATCGAGCGCGCCCTCGGCATCGACATCGAACACGCCGTCAACCAGGCCGTGGTGAACACGCCCTGGCTGGAGAGGTTCTTCAACTTCTACTACACGTCGTTCCACTTCGTGATCCCGCTGACGATCCTCGGCGTCCTGTACTGGCGCCGGCCCGGCGACTACCGCTGGGCGCGCGCATCCCTGGGCCTGGCCACCGTCCTCGCCCTCGCCGGCTTCTGGCTCTACCCGCTGGCGCCGCCGCGCCTGATGCCGGGCCTCGGTTTCATCGACACCGTGCACGGCCCGCAGGACCTGGCCAATCCGCAGTACGGGGCGATGACCGCGATCTCCAACCAGTACGCGGCGATGCCTTCGCTGCACTTCGGCTGGTCGCTGTGGTGCGGGGTGGTGATCATCGTGCTCGCGCCGAAGGCCTGGCAGAAGCTCCTCGGGGCGCTGCACCCGCTGATCACGGTGTGCGCGATCGTCGCCACCGCCAACCACTGGGTGCTCGACGCGGCCGGCGGGGCGGTCGTCGTCACCGCCGGGTTCGGGCTGGTGTACGCACTGTCCGGGCCGCGCAGGCCGGCGGTGGGGCTGCCGGGGCAGCGGAGCGCCGGAAGCGGTGGTGCCGGTGATCCCGGTGATCCCGGTGGTCCCGGTGGTGCCTCCGCAGAGGCTGCCGTACGGGTGCCGTCGGCGGCCGCACGCCCGTAGGGGCGGGCCCGGACCGGGGGTTCGGGAACGACGGTCCCGGGGTGGCGCGTTGGGCGGCTCGTTCCCCTCCGGGGGGCAGGTGAACGGGCTGTGTGGCCGCGTCAGGTGGCCGGAGGGGCGCCGGGCACGACTGCTCCGGCGCCCCTTCGGTGGATCGCCGCGTTCTGTCAGGATCCGCCCGCCCGGGCGCTCCCGCCACTCGGGCGCCACTCGGGCGCCACTCGGGCGTGGGCCGGCGCCCGGGCTCACTGAGCCGGGGCCGCCGGCGACTCCGGCGACTCCGGCACCTGCGGCAGTTGTGCGAGGAGCAGGGCGACCGCCGCCTCCGCGGTGTCGGTCTCGCCGATGACGCGTGTGAGGCCGGGGCTCAGCACGCGGAACCGGCCGTCGCCCAGCGGCTCGACGGCCGGCGTGTCGGCCTCGGTCGGCAGGCCGCTGCCGGAGCCGAACCGCAGGACGCAACGGCTGGTGAACGGATACAGGCGGCGCAGCTCCGGTCGTGCGGAGGCGGCCTCGATGAGCGCGAGGACACCCCGCCCCGTGGCCGCGGCCCGGGAATCGCCCCGGTCGAGCATCAGTCGCCACGTCGTCGGGAGGCGCTGCCAGCGTGCCTCCACGCTCTCGTCGGTACCGGTACCGCTGTCCTGGAGGTTCATCCGCGCAGTCTGACGGTGCTGCCACTGCCGCGACAATCCTCCGGGCGGCATCGATGGCGGCCCGTTACCGCGGCTTGTCGCGATCGTCGCCTCACTGTGTGCAACCCCCGGCCCAACGGCGGAGAACTGCGGATGGGTCAGGTGAAGACCGGAGATGACGCCAGAAACACCCGCCAAGCACGGCCAACACCGCCGAACCGGCGTACGCGGTGAACAGCCGCGAAAGCCGTGCGCCCGGGGAGCGGCAGGGGCCGTGGCGTGGAGGGGAGCGGCCCCTGCCGTCCTGGACCGGTTCCGCCGCGTCCGCTCAGGCGTGGCTGACCCGGAGCTCCTTGATGCCGTTCAGCCAGGCCGCGCGCAGTCGCCGCGGCTCGCCGGCCAGCCGCAGGTCGGGCAGGGCGTCGGCGAGGGCGTTGAAGATCAGGTCGATCTCCAGGATGGCCAGGGACTTGCCCAGGCAGAAGTGCGGCCCGCCGCCCCCGAAGCCCAGGTGCGGGTTCGGGTCGCGGGTGACGTCGAAGGCGTCCGGGTCGTCGAACACCTCGGGGTCGTGGTTGGCGGAGGCGTAGAAGAGCCCGATCCGGTCACCCGCCTTGATCTTCTGCCCGCCGAGCTCGGTGTCCTGTGTGGCGGTGCGCTGGAAGGAGACCACTGGGGTGGCCCAGCGCACGATCTCCTCGGCGGCGGTCGCCGGCCGGGCCGTTTTGTACAGCTCCCACTGCTCGGGGTGGGTGAGGAAGGCGTGCATGCCGTGGCTGATGGCGTTGCGCGTGGTCTCGTTCCCCGCGACCGCCAGCAAGAGGACGAAGAACCCGAACTCGTCGGAGCTCAGGTTGCCCTGGCCCTCGGCCGCCACGAGCTGCGTGACGATGTCCTTGGCCGGGCACTCCTTGCGTGCGGCGGACATGTTCATCGCGTAGCCGATGAGTTCCATGGCGGCCTCGGCTCCGACCGCCTCGGTGATGGCGTACTCGGGGTCGTCGTACGCGATCATCTTGTTGGACCAGTCGAAGATGCGGAGCCGGTCCTCTTGCGGTACGCCGATCAGCTCGGCGATGGCCTGCAGCGGGAGTTCGCAGGCCACGCGCGTGACGAAGTCGAAGCTGCCGTCGCCGTCCCGGCTGCCGTCTCCGCCGCCGCCTCCGCCCACGCCCCCGCCGCCGGTGCCACTGGTGCCGCCGCCCGTCGCTTCGGCACGCGCCTGCGCCACGATGTTCCGCGCCCGTTCGCGCAGGGCGTCCTCCAGGCCCCGGATCGCCCGCGGCGTGAAGCCGCGCTGCACGATCTGGCGGACGCGGGTGTGCTCCGGCGGGTCCATGTTCAGCATGATCAGGCGCTGGGCCTCGATCTGCTCGCGCTGGATGTGCGGGTTGAAGCGGATGATGGCCGTGTTGGTGGTGGAGGAGAACAACTCCGGGTGCGTGGAGACGTACTTGACGTCCGCGTGCCGGGTCACGGCCCAGTAGCCCTCGTCGTCGAAACCGGTGACGCCGCGCGGCTGCGCGCACCACCACACGGGCGCGGTCTGCCGCAGCCGCGCGAACTCGGGGAGCGGGACCCGGTCCTGGAGGAGGTCGGGGTCGGTGGCGTCGAAGCCGTCGGGCAGCTCGGGGCAGGTCATCGGGGCGACTCCAAGTCTGACGGCCGATCAGGGAGTTGAAGTGGCTGAAACGTAGTAACGAGTTCTAGAAGTGACAAGGGCTTGCACGGCAACTGTTGCGTGGGAAATCCGTGGAGGCCGGGTGCAAGACCCTTGCGTGCCGGGCCCGGGGGTCATAAGACTGCGGGGAGAACTAGAACGCGTACTAGTTCAGGCGGGGCGCCGGGACGGCCCGCCGCGCCGGTAGGCACTGCGCAGGAGAGGACGAGCTCATGGCCGCGGAACCCGTCATCGTCGAAGCCGTACGCACGCCCATCGGCAAGCGCGGGGGCACACTCGCCAACCTCCATCCCGCCTACCTGCTCGGCGAGACCTACCGCGAGCTCCTCGCCCGTACGGGCATCCAGCCGGACTGCGTCGAGCAGATCGTCGGCGGCACCGTCACCCACGCCGGCGAGCAGTCGATGAACCCCGCCCGGACCGCCTGGCTCGCCATGGGCCTGCCGTACGAGACCGGCGCGACGACCGTGGACTGCCAGTGCGGCAGCTCCCAGCAGGCCAACCACATGGTCGCCAACATGATCTCCGGCGGTGTCATGGACATCGGCATCGCCTGTGGCGTCGAGTCCATGAGCCGGGTGCCGCTGGGCTCCGGATCCAAGCACGGCCCCGGCAAGCCCTTCCCGGACGAGTGGAACGTCGACCTGCCCAACCAGTTCGAGGCCGCCGAGCGGATCGCCCGCCGCCGGGGCCTGACCCGCGAGGACGTCGACCGGCTCGGACTGCTCTCCCAGCAGCGGGCGGCCACCGCCTGGGCCGAGGAGCGGTTCAAGCGCGAGACCTTCGCCGTCCAGGTCCCCACCACCGAGGAGGAGCAGGCGGCGGGCCAGGGCATGTGGCGCCTGGTCCACCGCGACGAGGGCCTGCGCGACACCAGCGCGGAGGCCCTGGCCGGGCTGAAACCGGTCATGCCGACGGCCGTGCACACCGCCGGGAACTCCTCGCAGATATCGGACGGCGCCGCAGCCGTGATGTGGGCCTCCCGCCGGATGGCCCGCGCCCTGCGGCTCAAGCCGCGCGCCCGGATCGTCGCCCAGGCCCTGGTCGGCGCCGATCCCCACTACCACCTGGACGGCCCGATCGACGCGACCCGGGCCGTGCTCGGCAAGGCCGGGATGTCCCTCAAGGACATCGACCTCGTCGAGATCAACGAGGCCTTCGCCTCCGTCGTGCTCAGCTGGGCCCAGGTCTTCGAGCAGGACCTGGACAAGGTCAACGTCAACGGCGGCGGCATCGCCCTCGGCCACCCCGTCGGTGCGACCGGCGCCCGTCTGATCACCACCGCACTGCACGAGCTGGAACGCCGCGACAAGGAATTCGCCCTGATCACCATGTGCGCGGGTGGCGCGCAGGCGACCGGGACGATCATCCAGCGGCTCTGAGGCCGCGCGCCCGGCGCCGGGCCGCGGGGGGGGGGGCGCGGGCCGGCGCCG